>JAIRSN010000191.1 GCA_031255425.1 Dysgonamonadaceae bacterium | reverse complement strand
TATACTCCCTTTTATATCCGGTAAGTCCGGGATGAGTGTGGAATCATCGTTATTTCATTCATTTTTTCTCCACCCGCTATTTGTCCCGGACAGATACCATCGGCTACACTCCAGGCATGCAGCGAATGGAAGGGCGATTTATGATGAAAACTGTCTTTTGAGCCGCGAGCTGTTTTGCCATCAATAGCTGTCACCCGTTCTAAAATACCATCATCTTTAAGCCCTTGTGCCCATGAGATAAAGCAACGTTCAAACTGGTGCGGGTTCAGGGTCTGAAATATCCGGTTGATGGTATCATGTGAGGGTATACCGTTTTTGAGTCCTAAAAACTGTTTGAGAAAAGCCGGATTTTCTTTACCGAAAAGTTCTATTGAATCGCAGGATTCGGCGCCGCTTCATACGGAAAGTATGCTTAAAATGATAATATCCTGCAGATTATGCAGTTTGCGGCGATTAATACGCGGGTCTCTCAATGTCCTGAATGCTCGATGTAATGAAGTTTGTTCCATGATTTATGCTACTGTTTAATTTACACAACGTAACAACAGAATATCGAATCCATTTCGCTGTATAACAAAAAGGTATCAACATCGAACACTCAATTCTGGTGATAATATACTATAATTTTTGTGCGTTTGCCCAGGTAAAAAACCCTTTTTTAGCGATTGGCACGAAATTTTTTTGTATTTTTGCACGCTCTAAATAAAAAAGACAGAACAATTTTATTGAAAAAAATCATAATTTTATAAAGCATGTTTGAGAATTTAAGTGATAGGCTGGAACGCTCGTTTAAGCTGTTGAAAGGAGAAGGACGAATCACCGAAATCAATGTGGCGGAAACGTTGAAAGATGTCCGGAAAGCCCTGTTGGATGCCGACGTAAACTACAAAGTAGCAAAAACATTTACCGATACGGTCAAGGAAAAAGCATTGGGCAGGAATGTATTGACGGCGGTTAAGCCGGGCGAACTGATGGTCAAAATCGTTCACGACGAATTAGCCGTATTAATGGGTGGCGAAACCGCGGAAATCCAACTGAAAAACAGTCCCGCCATCATCTTAATGTCCGGCTTGCAAGGTTCGGGTAAAACTACTTTCTCCGGCAAGTTGGCAAAAATGCTGAAAGAGAAAAAAAGCAAAAAACCCTTGCTGGTGGCAGGAGACGTTTATCGTCCGGCAGCCATCGAACAATTAAAAGTGCTTGGCGAACAAATCAACGTCCCGGTATATTCCGAAGAAGGAAATAAAAACCCGGTACAGATTGCTCAAAACGCCGTTAAACAAGCGAAACAGAACAGCAACGATGTGGTTATCATCGACACCGCCGGCCGCCTTGCCATCGACGAACAGATGATGACCGAAATTGCCGCCATCAAATCAGCCGTTCGCCCGGACGAAATCCTGTTTGTCGTGGATGCCATGACCGGTCAGGACGCGGTGAACACCGCCAAAGAATTTAATGACCGCTTGGATTTCGATGGCGTTATCCTCACCAAATTAGACGGGGATACGCGCGGCGGAGCGGCGTTGTCTATCCGCAATGTGGTCAACAAACCCATCAAATTTGTCGGTACGGGTGAAAAATTGGACGCAATCGACCCCTTCCATCCCAACCGGATGGCCGACCGCATCCTGGGAATGGGCGATATTGTCTCGCTGGTAGAAAAAGCGCAGGAACAGTACGACGAAGAAGAAGCCCGGCGCCTGCAAAAGAAAATCGCTAAAAACCAATTCGACTTCAATGATTTTCTTTCTCAGATACAGCAAATTAAAAAGATGGGGAATCTTAAAGACCTGGCGTCCATGATTCCGGGCATGGGGAAAATGATAAAGGATGTGGACATCGACGACGACGCATTCAAAGACATCGAAGCCATCATTCGTTCCATGACGCCGACGGAAAGAACCAACCCCGCCCTGCTGAACGCCAGCCGCAAAATGCGCATCGCGAAAGGCAGCGGAACGACGGTTGCGGAAATAAATAAACTGCTCAAACAATTCGAAGAAAGCCGTAAAATAATGAAAATGATGACGACGGCAAAAACACCCGGTAAGGGATTTATGAAAAAAAGAAGATAATGGAAATCATCGACGGAAAAGCAATCGCAGCGCAAATTAAATCGGAGATCGCAGAAGAAGTGAACCGGATCCTTGCTTCCGGAGGCAAACGGCCTCATTTGGCGGCTATTTTAGTCGGGCACGACGGCGGAAGTGAAACGTATGTCGCAGCCAAGGTCAAGGCTTGCGAAGAGATTGGCTTCCAATCGACCCTGATTCGATTCGAAGAAGAAGTGAGCGAAACGGAATTGCTGAACAAAGTAGCCGCCTTGAATACCGATCCGGATGTAGACGGGTTCATCGTTCAGTTGCCCCTGCCTAAACATATATCCGAACAAAAAGTGATCGAAACAATCGATTACCGCAAAGATGTGGACGGCTTTCACCCGGTAAACACCGGGCGGATGGCAATCGGTTTGCCGTGCTTTGTTTCCGCTACCCCCGCCGGCATCCTCGAATTACTGAAAAGGTACCAGATAGCCACCGCGGGCAAGCATTGCGTTGTTTTGGGTCGTAGCAACATTGTCGGGAAACCGGTTGCCACCTTGCTGATGCAAAAAGCGTATCCGGGCGACTGTACGGTTACGGTTTGCCACAGCCGCACCCGCGATATTGAAAAATACTGCCGGGAAGCCGACATTATCATTGCCGCCTTAGGCGTTCCCGGCTTTTTGAAAAAAGAGATGGTCAAGAAAGGCGCCGTTGTGATCGACGTCGGCACGACCCGGGTCGCATCCGACAAAACCAAATCCGGATTCAAACTGAAAGGCGATGTGGAATTTGAAGACGTTGCCCCCCTCTGTTCGTATATAACTCCTGTTCCCGGCGGCGTAGGCCCGATGACGATTGCCTCTTTGATGAAAAACACCTTGTTAGCCGGGAAGAAGGAAATCTACTGACACGATGGCAAAACAATGGGTCCATCTGATGTTCATTGGTCTATTCGCTTGTTGTAAGACAGATGCTGTAAAAGCGGA
>JAIRSN010000108.1 GCA_031255425.1 Dysgonamonadaceae bacterium | reverse complement strand
TTTAAATCGCTTCTCTCCGGGACTCAGGAAGCCCACAATACATCAATGAAATATATACACAGAATATAATTCTTTCCGGCAAAGGTAAAGGCAACTTGTCATTCATTACACAAATAGATTTCTTTCTCATGTTTATATAAGTTGGGGTTGCCTTTACCGGAACCGGATTTATCCGGCAAAAGTAACAAGTTTTATCAATATTATTAACAACAAGGGTTTTTTCTCCGGAGAAAGCCGCAATTAAAAATTTTATTAAAATATGAGATTGAGAACATTTTCTTTGATGCTGATGCTTGTCATGATAAGCGCAGCAAGTGTGAACGCACAGGTACTTATCGGTGACCGTGCAAGTGGTAACCCACACGACGGGGCTATTCTGGATTTAGCACCCCCAAATGGACAGAATTTGGGACTGTTACTGCCAAATGTGGCGTTAACCGGCGACGCGAGCGCGTTTGTACTGCAATCAACTGCCGGAGAACCGGAAAAGCAAGCGGCAGCCGGTATGCTTGTTTATAATACAGCGCATGTATTGAAAGGGCCGGGACTTTATGTCTGGAACGGCGCTTCGTGGATGGCGCTTCGGGAGAATCCAAACTCTATTACCGACGACAGAGATGGTAACTGGTACAGCACCGGTGACTTCGGCGCTGCCGGCACGTGGATGACCATGAATCTGCGATACAAAGGCGAATTAACATGGAAAACGAATTACGCCTATCCTGGGAAGGATAACAGCAGCAGCAATTCCATCGAACCTGCCGTTGTAGCGGACGAAGGACTGCTTTATAATTGGGGAACAACAACGGGCATCACTACCAGCGCCAACGAAGGCGCGGAGACAGTCAATAAAAACCATGACATCCGTCAGGGGATATGCCCCAATGGGTGGCATGTACCGAGTGATGTGGAATGGAATGAGTTGGAAGAGGAGATTGCTGCAAGCGGTATCGAAGTGTATTCGACGATCGGGCCGACGGATTGGGAAGCCGGATGGCAGACGGCTTACGCCGCGTATCGCGGTACTCACGGAGAAAAGATGAAAAGTACGAAGTGGGTGAATAATACTAATCCCAACGGTGCGAGTCTTGCAAGTGACGCCAACGGATTTGACATTCTGCTCGCAGGCCTTGATGAAAATACAACTAAACCTGCCATTGAGTACGGTCAAATGGCCTTTCTGTGGTCGAGCAGTTCCAACACTGGTTCTTTCGCATGGGTCCGGATCTTCCATAGCGGCACAGGTGTGAACCGTACTTTCCGCGGCAAGAACGAATTTTTCAGCGTCCGCTGCAAAATGGATAACTTACCCATAAACGACTAAAATTATGTCAAAAAACTTTTATTGGGAAGCAGGTGTGTAATCAACAGCCGGTTATCCCGCTGAATAAGTAACAGGCTCGACCCTTCCAAGGGTTGAGCCTGTTCCGTTCTAAGGGTTGTGCCTCGATTTTTTCGCTACCCGTTCAATCATTCATGCGACACGAAGACCCGGCGGCTGACGGCGACCCCGTCCCGTCCGGTTACCTTCACGATGTAGATGCCGGACGGATAGTCCCGCACATTGATCTCCCTCCGTTTTTCGCCGTCGAAAGGAACGATGGCGACCGTCTGCCCGAGGAGGTTGTAGACCGCCGCTTGTTGGATGCTTTCGCCCGCCACGGTCAGGTTGTCGCTCGCCGGGTTCGGGTATATTTCGACCGCCGGCACGCTTCCTTTGACCAGGGGAATCGCGTTGAAAGCCTCCCGGTCGGCTACCGTTATATCGTCCAGCATAACGCCGTATCCGTACTTGGAGACGCCTTCGAAGGCAATCCAGTAGGTGGCGCTTGGCTCCGGAAGCGGCAGGACTTCCTTCTTCCATGTGAGAATCTCTTCGTCGTATGACGCCAACCGGTTCCACTTACCGCCGGGACTGTTCTTGTAATAAACCGCCAGAGCATCCTGATCCAGGAAGTTCCAGACCGCCTGAACGTGCCAGAAGCCCAGGTGCGGTTCGGGCAAAGCGCTGAGGTCGAACAGCGGAGTCGTCAGCCGGGTGGTGGTCTGGTAATGATCCAGGTCGCTGAGAAGGGCGAAGTACTGCCCGTTGCGGGCATGGAAGACCGTGGCATCGTTTTCGTACGCCACTTCGCTCACTACCGCCCAGTCCAGCTTGTTTTGCAAGTGCTTTTCCTCCCAGAACGCATTGATTGCCCCGGATTCGAAGCCTTCGACGAAGGGATACTCCGTGATGACAATGCCCGGCTGCACGTCGACCGTCCGGCTGACCGCCGCCGACTCGCAGCCGGAGGACCACACCGCCGACACGGCATACGTATAGCTGTTCATCGCCGCGACCTCCTCCGCATAACGGAGGACATCCGCCGGCAATTCGGCTTTCCGTTCGTGGTTTACATACACCCGGTAACCCGCCACGGTGAGTCCGTCTGCGGCATCCGGCTGTTCCCACGCCAGGGTGACAGTCCGGTTGGACCGGTTCGCTTCCGGCGAGGAAAGCCCGGCTTGCAGCGCTTTCACCGTTGGCGATTCGCATGCCGCCAGCGTGAAATCAAGGACAACGCCTGCCTCCGTCACCGGACGGCTCTGCTTCACCTGCCCGTAGCCCGGCTTCGAGACCGTGACATCGCAAGCCGCGGCGACCGGCACAAAGGCAAAGGCGTATTTCCCGTCCGCGCCGGTAAGCGCTGTCTCCCGCCGTCCGGCAACATCGACCGTTGCGCCGGCAACCGGACGCCGGTCGCTTCCGGTGACAGTCCCGCTCAGCGAAGCGCCTTTGTCGTTCATCAACAACGAAACGTTTGCCGTATACGCCAACGTGCGCCCCGGATTTGCATAGTCGAAAGAAGCCGCGCGGTCGGCAAACACCCGCGTCCGGAATTGCTCCCGGGTCGTGCCCCGAAACTGGGTCATGCGGTAATACGACTTCGACCCTACGCTGAGGGTGTAAATCAGTAAGTTGCCGCCCGTATAAAGGAAGGGCTTCTGAAGCGGGAGCAGCACCTGCTGCCGGTTGTCCGGCAGGGTGAGCAACCCGTCGTAGACCAGCTCCAGATTGCCGGTGATCCATCCTTCCTCCAGGTCCGTTGCCGGGGTCATTGCCATATAAACCTGTACCGGCTTATCGCTCACCACTTCTCCCGGCTCGGAAGTATAATAGTATTCCAGCGCTTGGATGACACCCTGCCTTCCGATTTCCCCTTCGTAATAAATCGTTTGCGCCACATTCCCCTCATACAGGCAGTTGAAAGGGGCGAGCTGCGTGTATTCCGCCGACGAAAGGTCGCCAATCGACACCTTCACCGTGCCTTGGGGATAGACCGTCAGCGTATGTCCGGCGGTGGAGTCGTTCGAAGTATTGTAGTCGTTTGCAGCCGTAACGACGCCTTGCAGAAAGACCTCGCCGGCGGCACCGGGTGTGAACGGAAACAGGAAGCCTTTCGCGGCGCCGGGCGCCAGCGCCTCTTCCGAGGTGTTTCCGGCGGCTGGCACCCCGTCGGCATACAGCTCGACCTTGAACCCGCCGACAGCCGTCTGCCCTTCGTTTTTCACCGTGACGGTAAAGGCCGTTGCGGTTTCCGCATTGACTTCATCCGGTCCGGAAATCGTTGCCGACAGGTCGATTGTATTGAAATATGTCAGGGCAACGTCATCTATCGAAATAAACTTCGAATCGCCCTGCGGATCGGGATCCGCGGCATGCCATCCGAAGTGGTAACTGCCCGTCTCCGGTACCGTGATTTCGATTGTTTGCCGCACATATCCGGTGCTTGTCACGGTGTAACTGCCCAACTCCGTTGCCTGTGCCGCCACCGTCGCGCCCTTGCCCATGTTTACCGTGTAATGGCAGGCATCGCTGATTGCCGCGCTGTGGTACCACGACAGGACGTACCGCTCGCCGCTTTCCAGCGCGATGGCAGGCGAAATCAACCAGTCGTCGGTTGCCTGCGAAAAGCATTGCATGCTGCCGTCGCGGCTTTCGGAATTGTGCGTCCACGTATCGTAATCCCCATTGGCATTGATAATCGTCCACAGCGGAAGCAGCGCCGGGTCTTCAAACGTATCCTGCCAGGGCGCCGGAATCGCTACCCCCAGCGGGACGGCGTTGGAAGTGACCGGCTGGCTTTCGCCGCGCGTATTTTTCGCCGTTACCGTATAGGAATACATATTCAGGAGGGAAATGGATTCGTCGGTATAGCTTGTTGCGGTTGTGTTTTCGATCATCGTCACGTTGCCGGGGCGGCGGACCACGGTATAGGTCAGGCTGCCCACCGGGCCGCCGTTCTCGCCTTTCGCCGGCGCCGTCCACGTCAGTTGCCCGGCTCCGTCTGCCGCTTCGAGCCTCAGGTTGTCCACGCCGTTCGGCACGTCGAGCCCGATAAATGCCGTGCGAACCGCCGGCACGCCTTCGCCCGCGCTGTTAACGGCGACCACCTTGTAGCGGTATACCGCGTCCTGGGGAACCGCCTCCATAAACGGGATGCTTCCTCCGGGCTGCGGGTTGTCGTACGTGCGTACCAGGCTGCCGTCCCGGTAGACCTTGATTGCGGATAAGCTGCCCAGGCTGTTCCCGTTGATGCTTTTCTCCGGGTTCTTCCACATCAGCGAGGCGAACCGGTCGCCGCCGGCTTCGGGAAGCAGGAAGAGGTTGCTCACCTGGGCGGGCGATTGCGGGTCGGCTGTCTGCTGCAAGTCGTAGGCAAACAGGAGCTTCTGCGACATCCACAGCCCCGCCAGCACGTGCTTGCCGGTGGCTATATCCCGGTAAAGGTAAAGGGAACCCATGTAGTTGTCGCTCGAAGGAAGGTCGAGCAGGTCCGGGAGGTTCTTGATGTCTTCCGTCAGTTCGCCCGTTTGCAGGTTCCATCGCCCTATCTTCGCGTAATTATCTTCGGGAAAGTTGCCGATGGACGCCCACAGGTAGGGACCTCCGTCGCTCACATCGTCGTAAGCCAATCCCATGGTGTTTTTGGCGCCGCCCAGAAGCATTTGGTCGAGCTGTGCGGTTCCGTCTTTTTGGATGAAAACCACGTTCGACCAGTTGCGGAAGGAACACCAGAAACCGCCCCGTCCGGCATCGTAAGCGATGGTCACCGGACCTCCCAGCATTGGGTCGTAGACCGTTTCGATGCTGGTTTTCAGGCTGAGTGTTGCCGGGTCGATGGCGTAGATGTAACCGGTTTGATTGACCGCATAGAGCGTTTCCCCATCGGAAGCAAAGCCGTAGAAGTTGCCGGCACCCGGGATGTTGGGCAGCCCGGTTACCTGCACCGTCCCGGCAGGGGTCAGCCCGGTTCCCGACGGCGTATACGTGTGCAGCACGCCGGGACTGTCCTCCCAACGGGCAGCGTAAATAGTACCATTATAATAGAACAACGCATTCTCCTCGTGTCCGCCCGATTCGATGACCACCTCCGACTCCTGTTGCCGGAATCCCCCCGCCAGGAATTGGATGTTCCAGTCGCCCAGTTGATTCATCCCATCCGTCCAGGCGCCGGGCGTGCCGCTGTTCACGGGACGCATCCAGTTGCTCCGCCCCGGATGATTCAGCGAACCGTCCATGCAGGCATGCGGATGCATCGCCGTCATCGCCTCGTAACGGACGCCTATCCACAGGTCCTGCGTGTTATCCACTGCGTACGCTGCGTCGAGGGCGACGGTATTCCACCCGTTGGCGGGCGAATAGGTCTTGGATACCTGCTCGACCGCTGCATTGGTTCCCTGCCATATCTTTACCGTGGCAGACGCCGGCGGCGGACCGGGTTCGTTGTACACCTTCACGGCGCTGATAGTGGTAAATCCGCTTGAGCGAATATCCTCCGAAGTATATTTTATGGCTATATCGTAAACGGGGGTACTCTGGTCGTAGTTGACCTTATTTACCTTCGTCCCGTCGTCGTACGACATCCACTCCTCCGATTGCGCGTAACAAAGCCCGGTTAGCGTCAATCCTATCCACATAAATAAACATTTCTTCATCTTTTATTCTTTTTAAATGAACACAAAATTATATAAATTTATCTTAGGAACAAACAGGCGGCGCAGCCGCTTTTATATTTTTGGGAGGCACGGCGTATCGGCTTGGCTGCGGTTGTTTCCGCCTCGAAGCCTAGGCCGGGGGGGCGGCGGCACAGTCCGAAGGGCTGCGCCGCCCTTTTGTTTTTTTGTCCTCTGTGAACTACCTTTGCAGAACTTTAAACAAACAAATACAATACAAATGATTTATGATTTGGCCATTATCGGCGGTGGTCCCGCCGGTTATACCGCGGCGGAAGCGGCCGGAAAAAACGGCTTGAAAACCATTCTTTTTGAAAAATCGGCGCTGGGAGGCGTTTGCCTGAACGAGGGCTGTATTCCCACCAAAACCCTGCTCTATTCGGCGAAGGTTTTCCTCTCGGCGAACGATGCGGCGAAATATGGCGTCGCCTGCGACTGTGTATCTGCCGACCTGACGAAAATAATCGCCCGCAAGGGCAAGGTTGTGCGCAAGTTGGTGGCCGGCATCCGAGCGAAGATGACCGCGGCGGGAGTCGAAACGGTACAGGGAACTGCTGTCGTTACGGACGCCGGCGACGATTCCCGGAGGGAAATAACGATTGGGTGCAACGAACAGACGTACGTTGCCCGCAAGTTGCTGATTTGTACCGGCTCGGAAGCCTTCCTTCCGCCGATTCCCGGACTGAAGGACAGCGATTGTTGGACCAGCCGCGAGGCATTGGACAACAAAGATCTCCCGGAATCGCTGCTGATTGTGGGCGGTGGTGTGGTCGGAATCGAATTTGCTTCTTTTTTCAATGCCCTGGGGACGAAAGTCGTGGTGGTGGAGATGCTGGACGAGATTCTGGGCGGAATGGACAAAGCGCTTTCCGCGCTTTTGCGCAGCGAATTGACCAAAAAAGGAATCACTTTTCACCTGGAAACCAAGGTTGTTTCGATCTGCGACCACCGGGTGGAAATCGAGGGGAAGGACGGTCGTCAACTTATCGAGTCCGGCCGGATCCTTGTAAGCGCCGGCCGGAAACCGGTCCTGACCGGCTTCGGACTGGAAAACCTTGCGCTGGAACGGACGAAAAACGGCTTGAAAGTGAACGAATACATGCAGACCTCCCACCCTGCCATCTATGCCTGCGGCGATGTGACGGGTTTTTCGTTGTTGGCACACACGGCGGTGCGCGAGGCGGAAGTGGCGGTCGAACATATTCTTGGCCGCGGCCACGCGATGTCTTACCAAGCCATCCCCGGCGTGGTGTACACTTGTCCGGAAATTGCCGGCGTGGGGAAAACGGAGGAGGAATTGCAACGCGAGGGTGTTCGCTATACGGCGAAACAGTTGCCTCTGGCGTATTCGGGACGGTTTGTGGCCGAAAACGAACTGGGATCCGGCGTCTGCAAAGTGCTGGAAGGCGAGGACGGACGGCTGCTGGGCGTTCATATCCTGGGCAATCCTGCTTCGGAACTGATCGTCATCGCCGGCATCGCCATCGAAAGGCGGATGAAGGCCGGTGAGCTGAAGGCGATGGTCTTCCCCCACCCTACCGTCGGCGAAATTATCAAAGAAACTTTGTAATCCCCAAATGATATGATCCACACCATTAAACGTTTCCTTTGCAAATACGTGAGTCTGGAAAATTACCTCCGGATTTTGCAGCGCAGTTATTTCTTCGCTTATCACACCGGCCTGTTGAGAACGGACTCCGATTATTCGTACCACTATTTCGTGAAAAAACTGATCCGGGAGGGCGATGTTGTGATCGACATCGGCGCCAACCTGGGTTATTATTCGCTTTTGTTTGCCCAATGGGTCGGCGACGGAGGGAAGGTGTATGCGGTGGAACCGGTTCGCATCTACAACAAGATTTTCAACGAAAAGGCGAAAAATTACGCCAACATCCAACTCTTTCCCTTCGCTCTGGGGAGTAAGGAACAGACCATCGATCTGGTTTTTTCTTCTCCTTCGGGTTACCTGAGTTCCGGCCTGCCGCATGTGTATGACTCTGAAAAAGACGGGGATATAGAATCCCAGTCGTACCGGTTCGAGGCGCAAATGAAGATTCCTTCGCTCTTGTTCAACGACCTGAAGAAGGTCGATTACATTAAATGCGACATCGAGGGTTTTGAGTACCTTGTGCTGGCGGACTTGAAGGATATTATCCGGCGGTGCAAACCGGTGGTGCAGGTCGAGGTGTGGCCGGAAAATGAGGAGAACATTCTTCACTTGTTCAACGATCTGGGCTATTTTCCGTATAAACTGTTCCGCGACGAACTGGTGCTACAGACCGGAAAAGAAAACCGGGTGCATGGGGACTATATCTTTCTCCCTTCCGCCACCCCGGATTCTTTTCTTTCTTTGTCTTAAATATAAAAGGCGCCGCCGCCAACCCGCAGGGTTGAATAGGAGTAACCCCGGGTGTCAACCCGGGGAGAGCATGTGCCCCCCTACACCTGACCCCGCAGGGGTCGAATAACCGCGTATATTATTAGGGATGACCCGAAAGCGTGAATGAGACTCCGGGACGTTTTCGGGGATGACCCGAAAGCGTGAATGAGACTCCGGGACGTTTTCGGGGATGACCCGAAAGCGTGAATGAGACTCCGG
>JAIRSN010000238.1 GCA_031255425.1 Dysgonamonadaceae bacterium | reverse complement strand
GTCCGCTGTGTGTCGGAATGATTGACAATTAAATCCCCGGAATATAATTTAATTAAACGGATGAAGGTATCCCGAAAGGATGCCTTCTTTTATTATTAGCGACTGCCGCAGCCAAGCCGATACACCGTACTCCTTTAAATTATAAAAGACACTGCGTGTCCGGCTGCGCCGCCGCCCATGGGCGGAGACGTAAATTCAGTTGGAAAGTAACTTCCGCAGCGTTGCGGAACCTCGAATCCGGTTGAAAAGTAACTTCCGCAGTACTGCGGAACCTTGAATCCGATTGAAAAGTAACTTCCGCAGCGTTGCGGAACCTTGAATTCAGTCGCAAAGTAACTTCCGCAGTACTGCGGAACCTTGAATTCAGTTGAAAAGTAACTTCCGCAGCGTTGCGGAACCTTGAATCCGGTTCGAAAGAACCCGCCCGCCCCTTTCGGGTTTAAAAAAAGAAATACAATAAAAACATTGCGCGCAATGCCTTTATTGTATTTCTTCTGTTTATATATTTTTATTCGGACAAAAAAAAGAAGGCATCCCTTGGGGGACACCTCCTTCCATTCCATAAACCCGGTTCGATTACCGGACGAGCGACAAATACAAATCCGTTTCCCGGGGATCGAAAACCAGTTTTTCCTCCCGTGCCAACCAGCCGATGGCGGCATAGATTTCCTTATCGGTCATTTTCGTCAATTTTTTCAGTTCCTTTACCGGCTTTGCTCCGCCTTCGTTCAGGATGTTCCATACACACCCGGCGTCATTTCCAATTTTTTCTTTCATTTTGATATATATTAAATTAAACAATCTTTTGCCTGTGCCGGATTATTCCCCGGAATAAATTTTATCCCATTTTTCGTATGCTTCGTTGTTGCCCAGGCTGTAATAAATGTTGCGCAAGGCAAAAACCGCATCCGAATCCTTTGAGTTCAAGGAATAGGATTTCTCAAAATAAGGTATCGCTTCCTCGAAATAATCGTTTACCTTTTCCATCGCAGCGTTGTACGATTTGATGTCCGAAATATTGTCCGCAGCTGCCCGGGATTCGATGCCCAGGTTGTAATAAAGCCGTCCCAGGTGCGACAGGGCATCCGCATAATCGGGATTGATTTCCAGCGCTTTTTTGATGTTTTCGATCGCTTTGTCGATTTCCTTGTTGTTTTCATGCACGAGTCCCAACACATCGTAAAGCTGTGCGTCGCCGGGTGAACGGGCAATCGCTTTCTGCAAATAGCCGACCGCCTGCTCAAATTCGCCCCGGGTGATGTTGATGCTGATAATGTTGAGGATAAAGTAGGAATCCTCCGGGAATTTGGCCGTACCCTGTTCCAGCACATTGATAAGCCCGACGGTATCTTCTTTCTGGAAGTATTCGTTTGCCAGTTGCTTATAGCAGTCGATTTCGTTGTAATTCAAATCCTTGATTTCCGTATAAAGTTCGATGGCAACGTCGTGATCCGGAATCAACGAAGCGGACAAAGCCGCATAATAACGGTATTTGATGGCATTCGTATCGCTTGCAAGGCTCTCAAACTTGCTTTCGTCGCCGGCAAACATCGAGAGCGTGTGCATATCGCCGTAGAAACGGAAATTCTCGCAGGCTTTCCGGTAATTTTCCTTTTCGTAAAAATACGCGCCGGCATTTATATAGTAGGGACGATTGGCAAGGAGAATCGCCTTGATGTCTTTCCTGTATTTCGACTTCACCTTTCCCTTTTCATTGGGACGCTGGTCCAGCTCGTCCGCCTGAGCGAAAAAAGGAAAAATCCGGTCCAGCGCAGGATACATCACATCTTCGTTCGGAGCTGCGTTCATCACCTCTTTGATCCGTTCCATATCGAACTGTTTGTTTTCGACCAAACCCGCCACGTACCATGCTTCGGGATCGTTTTCCGTATCCGGATGGGCAAGCGCCCCTCTGATCATTGTCCGGGCCTCCTCAATGTTCGGAGCCGATTCTTTCACTTCATTTTTTACCGTATTCACAGCCTTTTTTTGCCCAAAAGAAATGAGGGCAACAAGACTTAATGCGAATGTGAATGTTAACTTTTTCATGATTGTTTATTTTTATATTATTAAATTATTATCGACTTCATTTCCTTCCGGTTGTTCGTTGCCCGCGGTATCCTCTATTTCTTCTATTTCGGTCTCCGAAGCGACTTTACAGACGGAAGCAATTTCATCGTTTCTTTTCTCCAGGTTGATTAGCCGGACGCCTTGCGTTGCCCTGCCGATGACATTCAGGTTGGCGATTTTCATCCGGATTGTGATGCCGGATTTATTGATAATCATCAGGTCGTTGTCTTCCGTAACGCTCTTGATGCTTACCAGCAGACCGGTCCTCTCGGTGACGTTCAGCGTTTTAACGCCTTTCCCTCCCCGGTTGGTAATCCGGTAGTCGTCTATCTTGGAACGCTTTCCGTAGCCCTGTTGGGAAACGACCAGGATACTTTCGTTTTCCGGGTCTTTGATGCAGATCATGCCGATTGCCTCGTCGGTTGCATCGAGCGTCATTCCCTTCACCCCGGCGGCCGTGCGACCCATGCTCCGCACTTTCGCTTCATTGAAACGCAGGGCGCGTCCCTTCCGGTTGGCGATGACGATTTCGTTTTTGCCGTTGGTCATCCGTACGGCAATCACTTCGTCGTCTTCGCGGATGGTGATGGCGTTCACGCCGTTTTGCCGCGGACGGGAATAGGCTTCCAGCAAGGTCTTCTTTATCATCCCCTTCTTTGTACAGAAAACGAGGTAATGGGATTCGACAAAATCCCGGTCGTTCAACTGTTTCACGCGGATAAAAGCGTTCACCTTGTCGTCCGCATCAATATTCAGCAGGTTCTGGATGGCGCGTCCCTTGGAGGTCTTTGTCCCTTCCGGAATCTGGTATACTTTCAGCCAGTAGCATTTTCCTTTTTTCGTGAAAAACATCATGGTGGCGTGCATATTGGCGGGGTAGATATATTCCACAAAATCCTCGTCGCGGGTTTCGGAGCCTTTCACGCCGACGCCGCCTCTGTTTTGCGCCTTAAATTCGGCGAGCGGGGTGCGTTTGATATAGCCCATGTAAGAAATGGTGATAATCATCTCGTCGTCTGCGTAAAAATCTTCCGGATTCAAATCTTCGGTGGCATAAATAATCTCGGTTTTCCTTTTGTCCCCGAATTTATTTTTCACTTCCGTCAGTTCGTCCTTTATAACACTCATCAGCAGGTCTTCGTTCGACAGGATTTCTTTTAAATAGGCAATTGTTTTTTGCAGTTCGTCGTATTCGGCACGCAACTTGTCCTGTTCCAGCCCCGTCAACTGGCGCAGGCGCATGTCTACGATTGCCCGCGACTGTATTTCCGTCAGGTTGAACCGTTCGATCAGCCTTTCCACCGCCATGTTCGGGTTTTGCGAGGACTTGATGATTGCGATGACTTCGTCGATATGGTCGGAGGCGATGATCAGCCCTTCCACGATGTGCGCCCGCTGTTCGGCCTTGTTCAGGTCGAAGCGCGTGCGGCGGATGACCACATCCACGCGGTGATCCACAAAGTAACGGATCATTTCTTTCAGGTTCAACAGCTTGGGACGTCCTTTGACCAGCGCGATATTGTTTACATTGAAAGAGGATTGCAGGGCGGTCAGCTTGTACAGCTTGTTCAGGATGACGCTCGAATTGAAATCTTTCTTTACATCTACCACAATGCGCATCCCTTCGCGGTCGGATTCGTCGTTTACATACGAGATGCCTTCCAGCTTTTTTTCGCCCACCAGGGTGGCTATATGTTCGATTAATTCCTTCTTGTTGACTAAGTAAGGAATTTCGTTGATAACGATTTTTTCTTTGTTGTTATGTACTTCGATTTCGGCTTTCCCCCGCAGCACAATCCGTCCTCTTCCGGTTTCAAAAGCGTCTTTCACGCCCTGATAGCCGTAGATAAACGAGCCGGTCGGGAAGTCGGGGGCTTTGATGTGCTGCATCAGTCCGGCTACATCAATCTCGCTTTTTGCATCAATGTAGGCGATGATGCCGTCGATACATTCCGCCAGGTTATGCGGCGGCATGTTGGTCGCCATCCCTACGGCTATTCCCGACGCGCCGTTCATCAACAGGTTGGGAATCCGGGTGGGGAGAACGGCGGGTTCTTTCAGGGTATCGTCGAAATTGAGGTTAAAATCGACGGTTTCCTTGTCTATATCCTGCAACATTTCTTCGGCTAATTTGCTCAACCGTGCTTCCGTATACCGCATCGCTGCCGGTTCGTCGCCGTCTACCGAGCCGTAGTTTCCCTGTCCGTCGACCAGCGGATAGCGCAACGACCATTCCTGTGCCATGCGTACCATCGCGTAATACACGGAACTGTCGCCGTGCGGATGGTATTTCCCCAGTACTTCGCCGACGATACGGGCGGATTTTTTATAGGGTTTGTCTGAGTGATTGCCTAACTCGTTCATTCCGAACAGTACCCGGCGATGCACCGGCTTAAACCCGTCTCTCACATCAGGTAAGGCGCGAGATACTATGACGGACATTGAATAGTCAATGTAGGCCGATTTCATTTGTTCTTCTATGTTTACCTGAATAATTCTATCTTGATTATCAATCATTTATTATTTTATTGGTTTTACTTTATTGTTGTTTTTAAAAATCACGCTAAGATACAATAATTTATCCGAATATGAAAATTTGGCGGCGGCTCAGCCGCTTTTATAATTTTAAAGGAGTACGGCGTATCTACCACGTATAGGATACTACAT
>JAIRSN010000178.1 GCA_031255425.1 Dysgonamonadaceae bacterium | reverse complement strand
GAAATTCCATTCGTCACTGTTTTCGACGGTCACTTTCAGGTAGATATTGCCGGCAGTCAGCAAACTTCCGACGCTTGTCAGTTCCGATTGGGACGACAGGTACAGGTCGCCGCCGAGGAGGGTTACGTCTTCCGTGAGGTCGAGGGAATAGCCGTCCGGAATATAGGTGATGCCGGAACTGTAATAGTTATTGTTAACAGAATATATTTTATAAATGGATGTATTTTCAAGGAGGGAACAACTGGTGCCGTCGCCGGCATATACTACATTCTCTCCCGGTATAGAGCTTCCCTGTGCCGGCGCCCATGCCGGATCGTCCGTCTTAACGATCACTACATCGTGTCCCGGTTCATTTTTTACCCAAGACAAGGTCGTCCCGTTCGCCGTAAAATTGTCCGGGTCAGGTATCGGAAGTACTTCTACCGTCAGATTCGCCTCATAAGCGTGGTCCCAAATCCACATCCAGTTTCCGATGCCAACGGTGCCTTCGGTCGGCACCCAATGGGGATAATTGGGTTCATATCGGCTATCTCTGCAATACCAGCCTGTCTTTGCATCGCCGTATATGATTTTTATTCCCCAATACCAAGTGCCGGTACTTGTAAATACCGGTGATGTAGCTTGTTTATGCACCACATCAGAATAAGAATTACCGGAAGTGGGTGTCATAACTCCGTATATATCTGCTCTTTCAATATCTTCATTTTGGGAGATACATACCTGCCATTGAGACCAATACACATTATCCCATACGCCCGGACTTTCACAACCAAAAACACCCTGATCACCCAGATAAAGAACGTCCGGCTGTTCCGGCGCTCCGTCTGTTCCCGTATTCCGAACTTGTGCCTGAATATTTAAGGTAAAAAAATATCCCGCCAATAAAATATAATAGACTTTTTTCATCTTGTTTTTCTTTTTTCTTTAATTGATTTGGATAATAAATAAATCATCGCCAACAGGCTTACAATTCCCACTCCTTCTCCTGCCGGCATGCCCGGATCGGGAGGAAAAGCGGGCGCAGATGCTATCTGATTGCTTTTTTCGGATGAATTTTCCTGCCCCCAGATTTTTGTTTCCGAATAGTTTTCATACGAAGTCTTATAATTGCCGAACTTCCGGCTGTTTCCCGTGTCGCTGAGCGAAGCACGACCCGGCAAACTCACGCACAAGACAATCCCTATCACTAATAAATGCAGCTTCCCTTTCTTCATAATTTTACAGCGTTAATTTTTTATTCTGATGTTTCATCTTTATTTTGTCAGATTTTTTTCAGCAATTTGGCTCGCCGAACAGACGTGTCCGTAAACTGTGCTTCTACAATATAACATCCGGGCGCAAGACGGTGAATGTCGATCTGTTTCCGATTGGCGACATTATCCTTTAATACCAACCGTCCGCCCATATCCTTGACGGATATGGAACGGAACGGTTCCGGAGAATCAATGAAAACGGACGAAACCGCCGGATTCGGATACAGGGCAAAACGACATTCCGTTTTCTGCAAAGCAGTGAAGGGTGGCGGACAGGATACCGGATAAAAGTTCGTCAATGTGATTTCAAAACAATCGGCTACCTCTTCTCCGTAAGGTCCGTCGACCTGATTTCCGCTGCCTCCGTCGCCATTGTTCCAGATGATGTTACCGGGCGTTCCGGTAAAACGATAGGAATACCAGCCGTCGGCATTTTTGAAAACTTGTCTGCCGGGCCAGGGTCCACATTCGGCATCGGCATCGTTGACATAATTGTAAATATGCATATTTTCCCAGTTCTTCGTGCCGGACGCTTGCCGCCAACGAATGGTAAGCCCTTCTTCAGGAGGGGCAGGCGGAACGCCTGTTTGCTCCGTCACAAAAACTTTGTAGCCTTTGGCAGGAATGGACACCGCTGTTTGTGTGGCAAACGTTGCCGTTCCCGATTCCAGGTAGTTGGTGTAAACGCCGGCAGGCGCATCGCCCGTGAAATTAAAAGAAACATTGCTGTTGGAAAAATTGAGCATGACCAGAACCTCGTTTTTCCCCTTGGTGCGCGAATAGGCATACACCTGCGGATTGTTTGTATTGTATTTCCGGTATGCCCCCCTGTTTGCTCCGTCTTCCAGAGCGGGTTGCGTCCGCTTCAGGGCAATCATTTTTTTAATCAGGCTGTTCATGCCTGTATTGACGGGCGTCCAAGGCACCGGATTTGTTTCAAACAGTCCCATGCTTTTGTCGGCTCCGACTTCTTGCCCGTTATAAATCAGGGGCGTTCCATAAATCGTAAATAACAATACGGTGAGCGGATAAACATTGGCGCCGTAGCGCGCAAATTCCGTTCCATGATCTGCATTCAAATCGTGATTTGTCAGGTAGATCATCCGGCTTTTGCCGGCATAGCGATTGTTGTTGATCAGTTCTTCGCAGGCGTTGACCAGCGCGGAAACATTATCGCCCGACCCGAACGAATTGAGGCGGTCGTTGAACGCCCATGCGTAATCGCAGTCGAAAGCCGACAGGTAATCGGCATTGTCGCCTTCGGCCAGCCACGAAACTTTTTTCTGCGTATTGACCGCCGCACAGACCTCATTCCAGAAAGCGACCGGCGGACCGGTTGCGTAATCGCAACGGAATCCGTCTATGTCAAACTCCCTCACCCAATACTTCAGGGCGTTGATCATTGCCGTGCGCATGTTCCGGTTATTGAAATCCAACTGTATCACGTCGTTCCAGCCCATCGGCGAATAGGGGCGTGTGCCGCCGCTCGAAGCATAATAGTCGATGTTGGCCGCTGTCCAGACATGATCCCATGCGGTATGGTTGGCTACCCAATCGAGCCAGACTTCCATCCCGTTGTTGTGAGCCGCCGCGATCAGGTTTTTGAGATCGCCGGCGGTTCCGTAGTCCGGATTGACTGCCAGGTAGTCTTTGACGGCGTAAGGACTGCCTTTGACGCCTACCCGGTTTTGTTCGCCTATCGGATGAATGGGCATCAGCCAGAGAATATCCACGCCCAACTCTTTCAAATGCGGCAATCCGGACGTCACGCCGTTAAAATTACCCTGGGGAGAAAAATTCCGGACATTCACTTCGTAGATGACCTTGTTGTGATTGCTTACCGGTGTAACCGCCCCGAGAGGCGGAATACAGAGGGTAAACAAGATCAGTAATTGCAATCGGTTTTTCATTTCTTAATGAATTTCATGTATTGAACGTTTCCGTCTGCCGATTGTATTTCCAAAAAATAAACGCCGGTCGGCAGGTATTGTACGTTCATCTCTTTTTCGACTGCCGGCTGTGCTATTCTTTCGCCGTTTGTGCCGATAATTGTTATCGAACGGATGTCTTTAACAGAAGCCAGGGTGATGACCGATGTCGCCGGATTGGTGAAAAGCGCGTTTTGCTTCTTTCCCGGCGAAACGATGCCGGTTTTCGGCGGACAGGTTACCGGGGTTGCCGATGTCGTTGTGATTTCGTAGCAAGCCGTTGCCGTAGTTACTTCGTCTGCATCGAACTGACTGCCGTCGCCGCCGACACCGTCATTGAAAATGACATGACCGACGGTCTGTCCCGTGGGAACCGTTACCTGATACCAGCCATCGGCGTCTGTCGTTACGATCTCTCCCGGCCAGCCGCCGAACGTTTCGCCCACAGGAGCGCCGCCCCATGCATAGATAGCCATTGCAGGCCAAGCGCCGGAGATTTGTTTCCAACGGATGACTACCGGATCCGGATCGGGTGTGTTTGCCGGACAGGTGACGGAAGAAATACCGGCGGAAGCTATCTCAAAGCAAACATCTTCGCTGATTTCCGGGGCGTCGAATTGAGCGCCGTCGTTATTGTTGAAGATTACACCGCCCGGTTCGCCGATAAAAGTATAGGAATACCAGCCGTCGGCATTGGCAACCAACTGGGTGCCGGGCCACGAGCCACATTCGGCAGGCGCATCATCGAGGTAATTGTAAATATAGACACGGCTCCAATTCAGGTCGCTTGCCAATTTTACTCTTACGGTAACCGCTGATAGCGATTGTACACTTAATCCCATTGTTAACAGGATAAACACTTTCAAAATTGTAGACTTAAAAGATTTCATGATAAAAATTTTTAATAAATAAATGATAATTATTTTATAGTTTGAAGACACCCGATAAGAGCAAAACATGTGTGTTTTGAACCGCTTTTATCGAATCTCCTCGTGGTTGATATAAACCGCGTATCCATTGGCCGGCAAATTGACCGTTTCCGAAGAGTCGAAAATTTGCTTTGCGGGTGGTTCCAGGTAATTGGAAAAGTCTCCGGCGGGCACGGCGCCTGTGAACCGGAAACTTGCCGGACTGTTTGCAAAATTCAGGATCACTACGACTTCGTTGCCGGCTTTTTTTCTTGCAAAAACCAATACCTGATCGTTGTCGGTGGAATAATAAACGAGCGATCCCCTGTTTTTGCCGCTTTCCAATGCCGGTTGCGACCGTTTCAGCCGGATGAGTTTCTTGAAAAGCGCGCTCATCGTCGGATTGACCGGCGTCCAGGGGATCGGATTCAGATCAAACAATCCGAGACTTCGATTCACGCCGATTTCCTGCCCGTTGTAAATCAACGGCATGTCGTGGATTGTGAAATAAAGCACCGTGAGCGGAAGGACTTTATTGCCCAAGCGCGAGAAAACCGTTCCTTCGTAGGCATCCAGATCGTGATTTGCCAGATAGATCATCCGCTTTTTGCCGGCGTAACGGTTGTCGCTGAAGAGCGCACTGCAAGCCGATTTCAGTTTCTCAATATCGCCCTCTTTGCCGAACTCATTCAGCCGGTCGTTGAAATTCCATGCATAATCGCAGTCGAAAACCTCCATATACGCCGCGTCTTCGCCTTCTTCCAACCACACAATCGGTTTGATTGCGTTGATTTCCGCTTTGGCTTTTCTCCAAAAGTCCAGCGGGATGCCGGTTGCATAGTCGCAGCGATAACCGTCTATATCAAATTCCCTTACCCAATACTTCAGGACGTCGATCATTGCCGTGCGCAGGTTTTGACTGGAGTAATCCAATTGCACAACATCGTTCCAGCCTTCGGGCGAATAGGGGCGTATGCCGTTTTGAGAGGCATAATAATCCGGATGTTCGCTTACCCAGGCATGATCCCAAGCCGTATGATTGCCTACCCAGTCCAGATAGATTTCCATTTTTGCCCCGTGCGCTGCTGCAACGAGCGATTTGAGATCGCTTTCGTCTCCGAAATCCGGATTGATTTTCAGATAATCTTTGACCGCATACGGGCTTCCTTTCGTTCCGCTTCTTTTTTCTTCTCCTATCGGATGAATCGGCATCAGCCAAAGAATGTCCACGCCCAACTCCTGCAAACGCGGCAAATCCTTTTCCAATCCGGCAAAATTGCCCTTGGGCGAATAGTTGCGCACGTTCACTTCGTAGATAACCTTGTTGTTAGGAGTCAGGGGTAAATTTCCGGAAACAGAACCGGTATTTCCTTTCTCCTCTTCTCCGGAAGGATCGTTGCCGCAGGCCGCAAAACCCGAAAGGAGGACAATCGAACTAAACAGTAACCATTTATTTTTCATCTTGTTGACAATCTATTACGGTGAAAGAATCGGAACTTATCTCAAAATCAATGCTGGACGTGACCGGAATGGTAATATCCACCTGTTTTCCCTTGTTGTTATTGTTGAAGATCACATTTCCAACGGTTTGTCCTGCCGGAACGGTGACGCTGCACCAGCCTTCGGCATCGGGAACTACTTCTTGTCCCGGCCAGCCGCCGAACGTTTCGCCTTCCGAGCCGTCGTAGGCATAGATGGCAAATTCCGTCCATTCGGTTCCCGTATATTTCCAGCGGATCACAATATCGGCCTCCGGATTTGCATAAGCATAAGGAAGGATGGCCAAAGGAATCACGTTGGAATAGACCGGTTCGGCGTCCGCATCGTTGACCCGGTAAGTCGTTCTGACCCGCAGCTCGATGTAACGCAGAATAACCGCATCGCAATTCACTAAATCATGCACCCAACGATTCATTTGTTCCGAATAAACATCTGCATACAAGGTTTCTGTTACAAGCAATGGTTTCGGGTCGGCAAAAGAATTTCCCAGCCGGTCCATTTCCAGCGTGTAAAGCAATCCGTCCGCTTCGTAAGGCAATCCCGAATCGTATGAAAAGCGCGCCCGGTTCCAATTGATCCGGAAAAGGAAATAACCCTCGTCTTCCTCTACGGACGAAAGCAGGTAACCGGTTTGCGGAAGCAGATTCAGTTCCGGTGCAACGGCAGCAACAGCGCCTCCGGCTTCCCGTTTGTATTCGTCGTCACAGGCAAAGAGCAATAATGCCATAAAACACGAGGCAAACGCGCCGGCACAGATACAAAGCCTGCTGTTCAAAAAGGTATTTCTATGTGATTGTTTCATTTGTTTTTTATTTAGGGTGTAATTTCAACTGTTTATTCTTTTCAATTCAATTTCATAACGATATAATGGCTTGTCAGGTCGTTGAATTTCACAAAATAATGGCCCAATCCCTGTTTGGCAATATCAATGTTCGGGTCGGCCGAAGGATTAAATACGGCCTTGCCGTAAGGATTATTGCCGGGGATTTCGGGACACCAGCGGGTTCCCCAATCGTGGTTTGCCCTGAATTTGACGCCGTAGTCAATATTGTCCAGGTCGATCGTCAGGCTCCAGATGTGCGGGTCGTAGGTCGACCGGTTCATCTCCGGATCCAATCCGTTCGCGCCCCAATTGCAGAAAGCGCCTACAAAACAGATCACCGGCCATTCGACCGCGGCGCTCGCATCGAAAGGCTCGATAGCGCAGGTCAAGTCCCAGATGTTGATTTTTATCGTGTAATAACCCGCTTCGGGAATATCGAATTGCATTTCGGCGTTGTCTTGCAATACGATTTTACCGTTGCTGTCTTTACAGTACATTTCGTTCGTGCCTAACTTGTTTTCCGGGCAGAATTTGAAAGATGTATTCGCTGCCATCCGCCCCGTGTAAACGTATTCGTAATTGTCGGCATCGCTGTTGTCCCTGAACATCATGAAATCCTTGTTCCGGTTGTTCCATTCGTTCATCGTTCCGATCATATAAACGGGCGTCAATTCGATCGGCGGCTCAAAAGGCGTGAAAGCCACCGGAATCGTATTGGAAGAAACCACTTTATTTTCTTCCTTCATATTTCCGTAAACCGTCACCAAGCGCAATTCCATCTCCATTTCCGTCTTTGCTTCCGCCTTAAAATAGTCCAGCAATATTTTATTTACATCGTTGACATACAGATCGACGGCAGGATCGGGCGAGGCGGCTAAAACGACCGGATCGGAAAAATGATTCGCCTTCCGGTCTATTTCCAGGTTGTAGATCACCGGCCCTACGGACGACCATTTGCCGTCCAGGTAAAACTTTGTTTCCGTCCATGTAACCGTCAGCAGGAAGGGATTTTTTCCTTTTTCCGGCAAATTCAATACAATTGCTTCGACGGGCAACGGGTCTAAAGCGCTCGCTTCGATTTCAGATAATGCCGGTGCGGCATCTTTCTCGCTGCATCCGGTAGTGACAAACGCACCGCAGACCGGCATCCCGATGGCAAAAACGGCGGGCAACAGGCGGCGAGCGATGGTTGTAAAAATCGTATTTTGTTTCATATCCAATTATATTTTAGATTAATATCCCTTATTTTGCTCCATATTCGGATTGGCAGACAGTTCGGTGCCGGGGATAGGGAAGAGTTTATAATGATCGCTGATGTTGTTTGTCCCCAAGTAAACCCCGTTTTTCCACGGCCAACGGTAGTTCGCCGTAAACCGGTTGAAACGGATCAAATCGGTGCGGCGATGTCCTTCCCAATACAGTTCACGGGCTCTTTCCTCCAGAAGGAAATCCAACGAAAGCTCGTAGTCACTTATTCCCGGCACACCGGCACGCTTCCGTATTTCATTCACATACCACAGGGCGGTGTCCCGGCTGCCGCCTTCCCCTCCCCGGAGAACGGCTTCGGCATACATCAGATAAGCATCCGCCAAACGGAAAAAAGGAAAATCCGTATCGGGGAAAGCCGGATTAGACCCCGGTGTTCCGTCGCTCTTCTTATTTACATATTTAACGACCGAATAACCGGCTTTGAAATCATACAAAGGCGAACATTCACGGGTTCGGCCGTTCGTCCAGAACAACGCCCGCTTGTCTTTTTCGGTAAATAAATCGCTCAACGTTTCCTTTGCGCGAATCCCTTTCCAAGCTTGGTTCAGTCCGAAATTGCTTTCCGGTTCCATATCGTCCGGATCATAAGCGCCTGCCATCAGGTAGGTTGTGCCTCCATAGGAAGTGGTTTTTTGTCCGTCAAAAACGACAGGGAAAATGATTTCGGGCGACAAATGGTTGTCCGCGCCAAACATATTCCTGTAAACCGGATCCAAAGCATAACCCGCGCCGGTTATTTTTGCCAGATAAGTGACGGCGTCGGTGTACCGTTTTTCGCCGGTGTATATTTCGCTGTTCAGGTACATCTTGGCGAGCGTCATCCACACGACCGGATTGCTTATCCGTCCGTAGGTGGATGCGCTTTTTTCCGGCAACCGGTTTTCCACAGATTTCAATTCGGATTCGATCCACGGAAAGAAGAACTCACGTCCTTTCTGGACGGGTAAATAGCCGGGTTCTCCCACCGGCATATCTTCTGTTACGAAAGGCACATTCGCAAACAAATCCATCAAAAAGAAGTATTTCATTGCACGAATCGCCCTTACTTCCGCGCGATACGTTTGTACCGTCTCTTTCAATGCGTCTTCGACATTTCTTTCCGATAATTTACTGTCGTCCGTTTGGCGGAGGTACTCATTGCAGTAAGCAATCGTCATCAGGATCCGGTTGTAGCTCAGATTTGTGAAACGGTTGGCGGAAGTCCAGTTGCAAAACATCAGGCCGCTCAGTCCGTCGTCCTCCCAGGCGCAAACGGCTTCGTCGGTTGTCAATTCCTGCAAATTCCAATACGAGCGCAGGAACGTTGCTTCCCCCTGATCTTCTGCCGACAAGTCGTCCAACCCGTTCGGCCCATTATTGCCCGACATGGCAAAGCAGGCGTAGATTTTTGCCGCGAATTTCTCATACGTTTCACTGTTTTCCCATGCGACATCCGGAGTCGTCGCCAAACCGCCTTCCAGAGGACTTGTATTCAGGTCGTCCAGGCAGGAAGTGCCTATCATAAGCCATCCGGCGAACAATAGAAATAGATAACAGGTCTTTTTCATTCTTTTTGTTTTTAAAAATTAATATTCACCCCCAACAACACCGAAACAGGACGAGGATAGAAATCATTGTCTACCCCGCCGGAAATTTCGGGATCCAAACCGGTATACCGGGTCAAGACCACCGGATTTTGAACACTTCCGTAGATGCGGCCGGAAAGCGGAAAAGATCCGGTTTCGGGGAACGACCACCCCAATGTGATGTTGTCGATCCGGTAAAACGAAGCGTCCTGGATGTAATAATCAGACAGCACCTGCTTCATCTGGAAATCAGAATCGAATGCCGAACGGTAACGGTTCGACAGATAGCCGCCGTAATAGACCTGGCTGATACTCAACTCGGCGTGATTGGCGGCCATACCGTTGTAATTGTAATTCCCCAGGCTGCCGTGAGACGCCATCGACAAATCCCATGCTTTCCATGTCAGTTTGGTGTTGAATCCGAAGATCCAGTCGGGGGTCGCGTTCCGGTAAATATACAAATCTTCTTCATTGAGGTACCCGTCGTTGTTCCGGTCAACATACAATCCTTCGACCGGTTTTCCGTCGTCGTCGTACACTTGTTCATAGACGTAAAACATGCCGTCCGGATACCCGACCTGATGAATTTTCAAAGGCCGTCCGCCGTCGCCTCCGGTATTTCCAAAGGGCGATAAGCGTGCATTTTCCATTTGGGATAAAGTTAATTGCGTAATTTTATTTTTGTTGTAAGCCAGATTGAATCCGGCTTCCCATTGCCAATCTTTCGTAACGACAGGAACTGCGTGGACGGAAAATTCAAATCCCCTGTTTTCCAGCGATCCGACATTGGCGGGAACATATTCGCTGAAATTCGTTGCCGCAGCCACTCTCACCTCGGCGTTGAACAAGTCGGTTGTTTTCCGGTAATAATAGTCGATGGCTCCCGACAGGCGGTTATTGAAAAACCCGTAATCAAGGCCGGCATTGCAGGTCGCTGTTTTTTCCCATGTCAAAACCGGATTATACGCCAGGGGCTTGATAAAACTTGTCCAGTGGTCGCCCATGTAGTAATTAGCGGCCGTCCCTTCGCTGTACTGATAGCTGTTGACGGCAGGATAATCGCCCCGTCCCAAATCCTGCTGGCCGGTGATGCCCCATCCCAAACGCAGTTTTAAGTTGGAAACGGGGTCGACATTTTGCAGAAAAGATTCTTCTTTGATTCTCCATGCTCCGGCTACCGAAGGGAACAATCCCCACTGATGCCCTTTCAGGAAGCGGGAAGACCCGTCGTTGCGGAGTGTGAAGGTGAATAAATATTTACCCGAAGCCGTGTAGTTCAAACGTCCGAAAAAAGAAACCAGATAATATTCGGAAAGATTAACGCCTTCATACACGAGCGGATTACCTTCTTCATCAAAACGACCTGTTTCGGAACGGACATACGGGTCTTTGTGCCAGAAATGTTGCCAGGAATAGCCTCCTGTGACATCCAGGTTGCTGTCGAGGAATCCCAATTCCCTTTTATAATTGGCATAAAAATCCAGGAGCGGATTTTTACGATCCTGTTTCCAATCGTTATTGTATGTATATTCCATGTTTTGCATGGGCGATTCCGCCGGAATATTCGTATAGCCTTTGCTGTGGGAATAGTCAAGACCCAGATTCAGGTTCAAATGCAATTCGGGTAAGAAATGTACTTTATAATCGAATTGGACATTCCCAATCAACTGATACGAATCGGAGCGGTCGTCTTTCATTTCCAGCATGGCCACCGGATTTTTGGTAGCGATTCGGATAAGGTTACCGTCACCGCCCATCCACGACCAGTATCCTCCGAAGGGGCTGTTTTCATCGCGAACCGGTTGCGTCGGATCCATCGCTGTGGCCGACCCAATGGCTGTCCGGTCTGCGAAGCGGCTCTTGATATACATTCCCCGGGCATTGAGGTTGATTGCCAAATGATTGTCAAACAAGACCGGCGACAACGACACGCTTCCGGTGTAGCGTTCCATCCCTGCGGTTTTCAGGATGCCATTTACATCGGTATATCCGGCCGATACGCGATAGGGCATCGCATCTTTCAACGAACCCAGAACGCTCAGATTGTGTTCCGTATTGACCGCTGTCCGAAAGATTTCTTTTTGCCAGTCGGTGTTGGCAGCGCCTAACTTTCCGACCGCTTCTGCCTCGTTGGTCGCGCCGGTGTATATTTCCTTCACGAAATCACGAAACTCATCTCCGGTCAACACATTCACTTGATTGCGGCTTTGGCTGAACGAGACATTTCCGTCGTAGGTGATTTTTGTTTTCCCCTTCATTCCTTTCTTTGTCGTAATCAAGATCACTCCGTTTGAAGCTCTTGACCCGTAAATGGCTGTCGCGGAAGCATCTTTCAATATCGTAAACGTTTCGATGTCCATCGGATTGATGCTGCTAAGCAAATTCCCGACACCGCCCGGGCCTCCTCCCAAGGGGATGCCGTCCACCACGATCAGGGGATCGTTTACCGCCGTCAGAGAAGAACCCCTGCGAATACGGATCGTCGCTCCGTCCGTAGGCGCTCCACCGCCCGATATTACGCTCACTCCCGCCGCTTTACCTATCAGCAAATCCTGCGCATTCGGCGCCAGGCCGCGACCGTCCAAATCGGTTTTAATACTTGTGACCGACCCGGTCAGATCGTCTTTTTTTACCGTTCCGTAACCGATGACTACGATTTCGTCCAACAACCGGGTATCCTCTTCCAACATTACAGAAACGGTTTCCTGGCCGGTGTAAGTAACGCTCTTCGTTTGATAACCGATATACGAAACCTCGATGACCTTGCCGGGTTGCACATTATATAAGACATAATTACCGTCCAGATCGGTAACCGTTCCGATGCTTGTATCCGGGACGCGAATCGTTGCTCCGATCACCGGATTCTTTTTTTCATCCAAAACGTGTCCTTTCACTGTATTCTGCGCATAACATGCCGGTCCGAGCAAGCAAAAAAGCAGCACACAAAAGAATTTACATTGTTTTTTATTTCCCATATTATTAGATTTTATATTGCTTCCGATTAAATAAAACAACATCCGGAAGCTCCTTTATTAAATTTCCAAACCATACACGGCACCATTTTATGCATGAGTAATTGACGAAAAGCAAAGGGCGAAAATGAACCGCGCAAAGCATAAATTACTGATTGCAAATATATTTAGAAAACTAAATACGAATAAAACGTTTTGTCTTTCGCAAAGATAAAAAGTAGGTCGGAAAACACCCGGAAAGGGATACCCGGTTGTTAACAAGCAGGATGCAGCCATTCTCGCGGTGGAAAAATGTAGGTGGATTTTAGTAGACAGGTGATGCTCCGTTTAATCCGTTTTGCCTTGATACCGGGGCAGATGACAAAAATTAGACATTGAGATTATCCGTTTGATTATCAGTAAAACAGTCGATGATTTGTTTTGAAAAGAAAATGAATTTAGCACACATAAGGCTTATCGGACAAATGATAATTGCTTTTTCTTCCTAAATGAGTTAAACAGGGATTTAATCGTTCGTCTTATTTGCCGACTTTATACCGATTTACGCAAATTTATTTTTTTGTTTCAAAGAATCTCACTACTTTTGCGAGATTTTTAGTCAAAGGATTGATTAAAACATAGAAAATTATTTGACATTATATTATTAAAAGAAAGCGTTTAGCTTTTATTCTTGCTACTGATATTTTCGACAAATTTAATACTTGCAAGAATAAGTTAGTGAACGCTCGCGCAGAAAGCGTGGGCATAACTTATTTGCAAGTATGGGTCGTCGAAAACCTTCAGTAGCAAATAAAGTTAGAGTTCCGCGCTTCATCATTTTAAATCGCTTCTCTTTCGGGACTCAGGAAGCCCAAACACAGCATGAAACATATAACAGGAATATAATTCTTTCCGGCAAAGGTAAAGGCAACTTTTTTGAGTTGTGAATGACGAGTATCTCTTATCGTTCATAACTTGAAATTAAATTTAAAAAAGTCTCATTCTCATGTTTATATAAAAGCGAGTTG
>JAIRSN010000109.1 GCA_031255425.1 Dysgonamonadaceae bacterium | reverse complement strand
TATTACTTTTGTTGGACTTTTGAAAATACCCGGATGAGAGCTTCTAAGACGTTTTTTTTTATCCTGTCCGTATTACTTCTACTTGGCATTATCAGCCTTTGCTTTCCGAAGGAAGGGATTGACTTCGGTAGCGGGCGACTCTATTTTCCCACCCTCGAAGATATTCTCGCCGAGCGTCCCGGACACTCCACCACCGCAGCGCAACGGATGAAGGAGATGGAAGAAAGTTTGCAGATCAAACGCCGGCAAGATTCGGCGTACTACGACTCGCTCGCCTTCTATACCCACTTCTTTCAGCACCATCCCGCCCGGATTCACCTTCCGGACAATGACCGGGAGTTCCTGAAGGACCTGTTCGAACGGTTCGACGCTTGCAGAAAGCAGAACGAGATTATCCATATCCTCCACTACGGCGACTCGCAGATCGAAGGCGACCGCATCACCGGATACATCCGCCAGAAGATGCAGGAGAAATTCGGGGGCGAAGGACCGGGCTTGTTGCCCGCCGTGCAGCCGATACCGTCGTTCTCCGTTGCCCAGACCGCTTCCGAGCATATCGAGCGGTACATCATCTCCGGAAACCTTCAGAACAAACTCCCCAGCAGACGCTACGGCGCGCTGGGACAGGTGGGGATGGTGGCGGACGAGAGTTTTATCTCCGTACAGGTACGGAACTGGAAGCAGACCTTCGAAAATGTGCGGACATTCCGGAAGGTACGGCTGTTCGTGGGACGTCCGGACGCGCATTTCAAAGCCGACCTGATTGTTCCCGGCAGGCCGGTCGCCCGGCAGCGGGTCAAAGACCGGAAAGCGCCGGCGGGCGTCCTGACTTGGGACCTGGACGAGCCGGCGAAGAAATTCACCCTGAAACTGCACGGTTCCGGCGAAGTCTACGGCATGGCGGTCGACGGGGCGAGCGGAATCGCCGTCGATAACATCCCCTTCCGGGGAAGCTCCGGAACGTTCTTTACGGCGATGGATTCCACCGTGCTGGGCGCGATGCTCCGGGAACTGAACACGCAACTGATTTTGCTGGAGTTCGGCGGCAACATGACGCCCGTCCTCCGGAACGCAAAGGCAATCGAGAACTACAAGCAGCAGATGTCCCGGCAGATTGCCCTGCTCAAACGCCTGTGTCCCGGAGCGAAAATCCTCCTGATCGGTCCCGCCGACATGTCGACCAAGGTAAACGGCAAACTGCAAACCTATCCCCGCCTCGCGGAGATGACCGAAGCGCTGAAAGAAGCTGCCTTGCAACAGCATGCCGCCTTCTGGAATATGTACGAGGTGATGGGCGGCGAAAACTCAATGGTCGACTGGGTGAAAAATACGCCCCCGCTGGCGGCGCCCGACTACATCCATTTCAGCCCGAAGGGGGCAGAGCGGATCGCCGGCCTGTTCTGCGAGTCGCTGTTTGTTTACTACGACTACTACCGTTTTATAAAAGAAAGAAAAGAAGAAATACAGCAATAGAAATGAAGAAATTGATCCCCCTTGCCGTCCTGCTTTTGTCCTGCCTTTGCGTCCGGACGGCGGCGCAGCAGACCCGTACGGAACTCCACAAAGCATACATTTCCCCGTACGACTTTATAAACGATAAATACAAAGACATCCGGATTCCGGGCGGGGATTCGACCCGCCTCAACCGGTTTTTCCAGAAGATAGATACGCTGGTCAGGTACGGGGAAGGGACCATCAACATCCTGCATATCGGCGGTTCGCACGTGCAGGCGGACATGTTTTCGCACCAGGTGCGCCGCAACCTGGATGCGGTCAACGCCGGGCACCGGACGCCCCGGGGCTTTATCTTCCCCTTCTCCGTGGCGAAGACCAACAACCCCGCCAACTACCGGGTGACGTATTCGGGGGAATGGAAGACTGCCCGGAACGTCCAAAGCAACCGGGAAATCCCCTTGGGGGTGGGCGGCATCGCGGTGTATACCAGCGACCCCGCGGCGCGGATCGATATATCGCTCAACACGGATTCCCTTCTGCGGTGGGACTTCGACCAGCTCCGGCTGCTGGGCTATGTGCAGGACAACAGCGACGGCGTCACGCCGGTTCTCTATTATAATAATGATACCATCGAAGGAAACCTGGACCTGATCAGCAAGACCTACCTGTTCCGGCTGCCGGCTCCGGACTACTCGTTCAGCATCGGGTTTATCCGGAACGATTCCCTGCCGCACACGTTTGTCGTCAACGGGTTTCTTCCGGAGAAAGAAACGCCCGGCATCGTTTACCATGCCATCGGTGTGAACGGCGCGTCCGTCCCTTCCTACCTGAACAGCGAGAACTTTGAGGAGGAACTTCACCTCCTGAAGCCCGACCTGGTGGTTTTTGCCATCGGAATAAACGACGCCCTGTCGAAAGACTTTTCTTCCGAATCGTTCCGGAGGAACTACAACGAGCTGATTGCGAAGATGGAGCGCGTCAACCCGGAGGGCGCCTATATCTTTATCACCAACAACGATTCCTACCGGAAGGTGTCGCGGCGGAAGTATGCCGTCAACCGGAACGGGCTTGTCGCCCGGAAGGTGTTTTACCAGTTGGCGGAAGAACACCGGGGCGGCGTCTGGGATCTCTTTTCGCTGATGGGCGGCTTGGGGTCGATGCGGAGCTGGCAGCGGGCGGGGCTTGCGCGGGCAGACAAGGTGCATTTCCGGAAAAGCGGCTACCTCCTGATCGGCGACCTGTTCTACAATGCCCTGATTGATTATTACAAACCGTCCGTCCCGGGGGAAAGCCTATGATAGCCGACTTTTTCCATCGCCTGTTTGCCTTCGATTCCCATTCGCCGCTGCTGTTCACGCAGTTTTATTTCTGGGCGTTTTTCGCCATCGTATTCGCGGGCTTTGCCTTGTTGCAGAACAGGATGTTGCTGCGGAACGCCTTCCTCTTTTTTATCAGCCTGTTTTTTTATTATAAAACAAGCGGGCTGTTTGTTTTGATCCTCGTCTTTACGACGGTCTTCAACTTCTTTCAGGCGAAATGCATCGACCGCTCCGGCGGGCAACGGCGGCGGCAATGGCGCCTGGGCGTTGGGTTGACGGTCAACCTGTTTTTCCTTTGTTACTTCAAATATGCCTACTTCTTTACCGACGTAGTGAACAATCTTTTCGGGCTGCACCTGCACGTCTTCAACGCCTTTGCGTGGACGGGCAACTGGCTGGGCGGCAGCCCCCGGTTCGACGTGTCGAACATCCTCCTGCCCGTGGGTATTTCCTTCTATACCTTCCAGAACATCAGTTACCTGATGGATGTTTTCCGGAAGCGGATCCGGCCGGTCGGGGAGATTCTGAACTTCGGCTTCTACGTCAGCTTTTTCCCCCAGTTGGTGGCGGGACCGATTATCCGCGCCAGCGAGTTTGTCCCCCAGATATACCGGCGGTATCACCTGGGACGGAAGCAGTTTGGCGTGGCGGTGTTCTGGATCCTGAACGGGCTGGCGAAGAAGATTGTCCTGAGCGATTACATTGCGGTCAACTTTGTCGACCGGGTCTTTGCCAACCCGTCGATGTTTTCCGGCTTCGAAAACCTGGTTGCCCTGTTCGGCTACTCCCTGCAAGTGTATGCCGACTTTTCGGGCTACACGGATATTGCCATCGGCGTGGCGATGCTGATGGGGTTCTACCTGCCCAAGAACTTCCACTCGCCCTACAAGGCGACCAACCCGGGAAACTTCTGGAAACGCTGGCATATTTCGCTGTCCAAATGGCTGCAAGACTACCTCTACATCCCGCTGGGGGGAAACCGGAACGCTACCGGCGCCACCTACGCGCTGATCGGGGTGATTGCCCTGATTGCCCTGATCCTTTCCGGCAGCCTCTGGGTGGGCGGGGCAATCGGCCTGTTGCTGGTGGGCACCGGCTGGCTGCTCTGCAAATATCCGGGGAAAAGGAAACGCATCCACACCCATCTCAACCTGATGAACACCATGCTGATCGGCGGGCTCTGGCACGGCACCAGTTGGAACTTTATGATCTGGGGCGGACTGAACGGCTTGGGTATCCTCGTCTATAACTACTGGAAAAACTGGGGCGTCTACCGGCGCACCCTGGTTCTCACCGCTTTGGCGGCTCTTTGCCTGCTGATCCGGGCGGTCGCCCCGTCGCCGGCGGTCAACATCGCCCTTGTCTGGGTGGGCATCCTGCTGACCGGCGCCTCCATCCGGATGCTGTACAAGCGGGTGCGGTGGGGAAATTCCTTCCACTACCTGGGCACCTGTTGGGCAGTGTTCCAGACCTTTGTATTCATCTCCTTCACCCGCCTGTTTTTCCGTTCCGGCTCCAACCTCGACCCCGCCGAATCGAACCAAATCGCGTGGGACACCGCCCGGCAGATGGTCGCCCGCATCGGCGGCGCGTGGGACCTCGCCCAGGCCGGCGCCATCGCGTACGAATACCGCTACGTCTTTGCCCTGATTCTCACCGGCCTGCTGATCCACTGGTTGCCCGAACGGTTCAAGCGCCGTTACCGGTTGTCCTTCGCCCTGTTGCCTTTGGGATGGATGGCGGTTGCCGTCGCGTTCGCGGTGTTTGTTATCTACCAGTTTATCACTGCCGACCTGCAAACTTTTATTTATTTTCAGTTTTGAACGG
>JAIRSN010000049.1 GCA_031255425.1 Dysgonamonadaceae bacterium | reverse complement strand
AACCGCTCGATGCCGACGGCGTTAAAAACGGATTACTGTTTGAGCGAAGCGAGTTGTAATCCGTTTAGCCGGCGGTATCGGAGCGGTCCGCCAAGAAGCCAAGCCTTGATTTTTTTTGGTTCTTTTTTGCATCAAGGCAAAAAAGAACAATCAGGCGAGCCGAAGGCGCAGCCCGCCTATTTTTGTTGTAAGGAAAAATTGTGTAAATTCGCTTCCTGAAAATAAAATAAACCGTCGGATGAAGATATACGAAAATTACTCCCTCCTAAAACACAATACATTTAAACTGGATGTAAAAACCCGCTGGTTTGTAGAATACGAATCGGAAGACGACCTGCGGAAACTGTTGAAAGACGAGTATTTCCGGTCGCAACCCATCCAGCATATCGGGCAAGGCAGCAACCTGCTGTTCCGGAGCGATTTCGACGGCGTGATCGTCCATTCCGCCATCAAAGGGATAGAGAAACTGGAGGAAGATGCCACCGGCGTCCGGCTGAAGATCGGCGCCGCCGAAAGCTGGGATTCCCTTGTGAAACACTGCGTGGAAAAAGGGTGGGGCGGCATCGAAAATCTCTCCGCCATCCCGGGCGAAGTCGGGGCGAGCGCCTGCCAGAATATCGGCGCTTACGGCACCGAGGCATCCGACTGCATCGACGAAGTCCACACCTGCGCGATTGAAACAGGCGAAAAACGGATATTCACCCGCGAGGAATGCGACTACTCCTATCGCCGGAGCTTCTTCAAACAATCGGAAAACAACGGTTTATTTTACATTACGCATGTCGTGTACCGGCTCTCCAAACACCCGGAATTTAAGCTGGATTACGGCGACCTGAAAAGCCGCCTGGCAGGAAAAACAATCAATCTTCAAACGATACGGGAAGCGATTATCGCGATTCGCGAATCGAAACTGCCCGACCCGGAGAAGCTGGGCAACGCCGGCAGTTTCTTCGTCAATCCCTACCTCTGCATCGCCCATTACGAAGGATTGAAAAAGCACTACCCGGATATTCCGCATTATCCCGTGAACGGGGAAGTGGTGAAAACCTCGGCAGCGTGGCTGATCGACCGCTGCGGACTGAAAGGAAAAACCGTGGGCGGCGCGGCAGTCTATGAAAAGCAACCGCTGGTCATCGTCAACCGGAAGAATGCCACCGGCGAAGACATCGCGGCTTTGGCGGAAGAAATCCGCCGGGCGGTCTACGAAAAATTCAAAATAGAACTTCAAACAGAAGTCCTCTCTATTTAAATGAAAACTAAAAAAGAAAAAAGTTGAAAGTACGATTTTTAGGCACAGGAACATCCACCGGAAATCCCGAAATCGGTTGCCGGTGTAAAGTTTGCTCCTCAACAGACGAGCGGGACCGGCGTTTCCGGTCTTCCGTCCTGATTGAAACCGGCGGCAAGCATCTCCTGATTGATTGCGGCCCCGACTTCCGGATGCAGATGCTGGAAACATTCAGAACCATGCCCGTCGAAAGATGGGCGGGCGTATTAATCACGCACGAACATTACGACCATGTAGGCGGGCTGGACGACTTGCGCACCTTCTGCCGCAACGAAGCAGTAGCCGTTTATGCCGAAAATTATGTGGCGGAAGCCATCAAAACCCGGATGCCTTATGCCTTTGAGGAACACCGTTATCCGGGCGTTCCGAACCTCCGGCTTGTCCCCGTGCGGAACGAACCTTTTTCGGTCGAGGGCATACAGGTCAATCCCGTCCGGCTGATGCACGGCGAGTTGCCGATACTCGGCTACCGGATCGGCGGGATGGCTTACCTGACCGACTTGAAAACCATTCCCGATGAAGAATACGCCAAGCTGAAAGACCTGGACGTTTTGATTATCAACGCGCTGCGCGAAACCGAACATATCGCGCACGAAACGCTTGCCGATGCGCTTGCCAATATCAAACGGATCAAACCCGCCAGGGCTTATCTTATCCACATGTGTCATCAGTTCGGCTTGCACGAAGAACAGCAAAAGACATTACCCGTTCCCGTTTTTATTGCTTACGATGGATTGGAAATATATGTATAGAAAACAGTGGGTTACGCTGCTGGCGAAAGAACTTCGGCAAAACCTCTATTCCCTGTCCGGAATCCTTTTCATGCTGCTGTTCCTGCTGGTCAGCGGCAGTCTGTTGTGGCTGATTCCGGGGGACTACAACCTGCCGGAAAGCGGCCAGGCTTCGATACTTCCGTTTTTCAGCATTGCCCCCGTGCTGCTGCTGTTTCTGATTCCGGCATTGTCCATGCGTTCCTTTGCAGAAGAAAAAAGAACGCGCACGCTCGCCCTGCTGAAAACACGTCCGGTAACGGACGGCGCTATCCTGTCGTCCAAAACGGCGGCGCTGTTCATCACCGTTTTCGGAACGATACTTCCGACTGTTTTGTACGCCGTGAGCGTTTGTGTGTACAGCCGGCCTGCGGGAAATATGGATTGGGGCATTGTCGCCGCCTCTTATCTGGGGCTGCTGTTTGTGGTCTTTGCGTTTATCGCGCTTTCGGTTTTCGCATCGAATCTCACTGCCAATCCGGTTATTGCGCTGATAATGGGGATGTCGCTGTGCGCCTTTTTTTACTTCGGATTCAATTTAATCTCCCTCGACTCGTTCGGTTTTCTCTCCCATTACCAATCCATTCGCCGCGGATTTCTGGAGACAGGCGACCTCGCTTATTTCCTGCTGGTCGCCTTCCTGTTTACGAGAAACCCGCGGACATTCAGGCGGTCGCTCAAAAGCGCGGGGGTCTCCGCTTTCGTTTTACTGCTGATAGTGTCGGGGATGTATTTCAACCTTCGTTTTGATTGGACAAAAGACAAAAGATATACGCTTCACCCGGCGTCGAAGGCGTTGCTGGAAAAGCTGGATGCGCCGGTAACGGTGGAATTTTATTTAACGGGCAACCTGAATCCCGGTTTCAAACGACTGCAAAAGTCTGCCCTGAATCTTCTGGCTGATTTCGACAAGGCTTCGGCGCAAAAACTGGATGGCAAAACAATCGACCCTTACCGGCAGGGGGAAGCCTTCCGGAAGGATTTGGAGCAAAAGGGGATCCGGGGGATTTCGGTCAACGAAAGAGCGCGCGACGGAAGACAGACGCAGCAAGTCCTTTTCCCCTATGCATGGATGGAATACAAGGAGCGGCAGGTGGCGGTTCCGCTGCTGGTGAACCAGATGGGGCGTTCGGGCGAAGACAATTTGAATCTGTCTGTCGAGATGCTGGAATACCGGTTCGCTCATGCCATTCAGCAACTTACCCGGGAAGATTCCAAACGGATTGTGTTTCTGGAAGGCCACGCCGAATGGCCGGAGGAAGCGGTTTCCGAAATTACGGATTACCTGAGCGCCGAATATACCATCGACAGGGGCGTTTTGTCCGGAAATCCGGCGGAACTGGACGGTTATGACCTGGTGATTATCGCCGGACCGCAAGCTCCTTTTTCCGAGACGGATAAATTTGTCCTGGATCAATACCTGATGCAGGGCGGAAGCCTTTTCTGGCTGTTAGACGGGGTGGAAATTCGTTCGTATGAGGAACTTGCGCAGCAGGGCGAAACAATCAGCCGTGCGAATGACTTGAATCTGAATGATTTGTTTTTCACGTATGGCTTAAAGGTCAATCCGGTTCTTTTGCAGGACACGCAATGCCTGTCCATTCCGGTTGCCGGGACCAGCGAAGCGAATCAAACGGACTACGTTTCAAAGCCCTGGTACTATTCCGCCCTGTTGGTTCCCAACAATCAATCTGAAATCACAAAGGGGCTCTCGCTGGTAAAGGCGGATTTTGCCAGTACGATTTCGTTTTCGTTGGCGGATGAAATACGGAAAGAGGTCCTGCTGTCCTCTTCGCCGCAGGCGCACACGGTTTCCGTTCCCGCCGCGATCCGCCTGGAGGAGACCGACCGGCAGCCGGATAAGACCTATTTCAGCGAGTCGAACCTTCCGGTAGCGGTTTTGTTGCAAGGCATTTTTCCTTCGGGATTCAGAAACCGGAGCGCGTTTTTCGCGCCGGACGGTTATCCCTTTCGGGCGGAAAGCCAGCCTGCCAAGATGATCGTAGCAGCCTCCGGAGAGCTGATCCGGAACCCGGCGGGATACGATCGCTATTCGCAAATCCAATTTGCGAACCCGGAATTTATACTGAATGCCGCCGGTTTTCTCACCGATTCCGCCGGAATTTCCGCGTTAAGAAACAAAGCATTGCAAACGCAATCGCTGGATTTCCATGCAGTACAGCGCGACCGCAACTGTCTCCTGTTTATAAACATAGCGCTGCCCCCCCTGATTTTAACGGCGCTGTTCGCCTGCCTGGGGATTCTCCGGAAAAGGCGGTTTGCTAGCCGGTGAAGGACACGCAGTGTCTTTTATAATTTTAAAGAATACGGTGTATCTGCTTGGCTACGGGGGCGGAGGGGCAGAGTCCCTAAAAACCTCATTTCTACCTAATTTTAATCTCTTAGGGTTTAATAACAAAACAACCATTAGAAGTAAAAGAGGCCGCAGCCTCTTTTGTATTTAAAAGATTTTCACTATTTTTGTGCGGTTTCTTTTAACAAAGCATAGAAACCGATTTTTATACATATTAATTTAAGAAAGCGTTAGCTTTTATTCTTGCATCTGAAATCTCAACAATTTCAATCCAAACAAGAATAAGTAAGTAAACGCTCGCGCAGGAAGCGTGGGCATAGCTTATTTGTTTGGATAGGTAGTTGAGAACCTCAGATGCAAATAAAGTTAGGATCCCGCGTATTCTATGCTAATATCCAAGTGTCTTGTCTGATTTAACAATTAATTAACAATTCATTTTTTTCTGTATATTCCGATTTTAGCCGTGAGGTATAAAATTTGTAAGTGTTTGGATCATACCACACTTTTTTCTTAACCAGAGCCACGATTATTCGGATTAGTTTATTCTTGACGTTGTTTAATGCCACTTGAGGCTTTTTCCCTTTGCTAATGAGTCGTTG
>JAIRSN010000205.1 GCA_031255425.1 Dysgonamonadaceae bacterium | reverse complement strand
AGGAAGCCATCGAACGGGCGAAAGAAGCCGGCGTCGATGCCGCCCACTACGACATGATTTTCCTGAAACCGATAGACGAAGCCTTGTTGCACGAGATAGGCGCCCGTTACGCCTGCGTGATCACCGTCGAAAACGGAACCGTTCAGGGCGGGCTGGGTACCGCCGTGATGGAGTTTATGGCGGAAAACGGGTACCATCCGGAGATAAAACGGATCGGTATTCCGGATCGTTTCATCCCGCACGGCACGATTCCGGACCTCTACAAAGCCTGCGGAATGGATGTCGAAAGCATTGCCGGCATATTAAAAGAAAAAGCATGAAAATTATTATCGTCGGCGCCGGGGAAGTCGGCACGCACCTGTCCAAATTATTATCCAAAGAAAATCAAGATATTATCCTGATTGATCCGGACGAGGAAAAGCTGGATTTTCCCAGCAACTCGGAAATCCTGACCATCCAGGGCAATCCTACCTCCATCGAAGGGCTGAAGGCGGCGGGCATCAAGGCAGCAGACATGTTTATCGCCGTCACGCCGGAGGAATCGACCAATATGACCGCCTGCATGTTGGCACACAACCTGGGCGCGAAACGGACCATCGCCCGCATCGACAACGGCGAATACCTCGATCCGAAGAATATGAAACTGTTTGCCGGCTTGGGCGTCGACTCCCTTATTTGTCCCGAAACACTTGCCGCCGAAGAGATTATCAGCGCCCTGAAACAGCCCTGGACGCGGCAATGGTGGGACATCGCCGAAGGAAAACTGATCCTGATCGGAACGAAAATCCGCGAAAACGCGCCCATCGTCAACAAATACCTGTACGAACTCGGCGCCGGTGAGCGCTTCTACCATATCGTGGCGATCAAGCGGGGAAACGAAACGATTATTCCGGGCGGACAGGACCGGATTCTTGCCGGCGACCTGATCTATTTCACCACCACCAACGCCTCTATCGACAAAATAAAGCGGGAAACGGGGAAGGAAGACCTCGACATCCGGCACGTGACCCTGATGGGCGGCGGACGGATTGCGTTGAGGGTTTGCGAACGGTTGCCGCACAACGTCCGCGTCAAATTGCTGGAAATCAACAAGGAGAAAAGCTACCGGATTGCCGAGAAAGTGCCCGAAAACGTGTTGGTGATCAATGGCGACGGGCGGGACACCGACCTCCTGATTCAGGAAAACATCAAGAACTGCGACGCTTTTATCGCGCTGACCGGCAATTCGGAGGCGAATATCCTGGCGTGCGTGGCGGCGAAAAATTTCGGCGTCTTCAAGACCGTTGCCGAAGTGGAGAACCTCGACTACATCCAGATGGCGGAAAAGTTGGACATCGGTTCGATTATCAACAAAAAACTGATTGCCTCCAGCCATATCTACCGCTTCCTGTTGCGCGCCGACGTTTCCACGGTGAAGTGCCTGGCGTTTGCCCATGCCGACGTCGCCGAACTGACCGCCCGCGCCGGCTCGAAGATTACCAGGAAGAAAGTCAAAGACTTGCATCTCCCCAAAGACATGACGCTCGGCGGGAAAATCAGCAACGGGAAGGCCGAGATCATCGGCGGCGAAACGTTGATTCAACCGGGCGACCACGTGCTGGTTTTCTGCCTGAACACCGCGATGCGGAAAATCGAGAATTATTTCAAATAAACGTCCCGGTTTTATTTTCCATTAAAAAACAGTTACAATTTGCCTTCGTCCTGATAGGAAAAATACCCGTGGTCGCCCACAATTACGTGGTCGAGCAGGTTCAGGTCTAACAGTTTGGCGCCGCTCTTTACCTTAGACGTCACCTGATCGTCCTGCACGCTGGGGCGGATGTTTCCGGAGGGATGGTTGTGGCAGAGGACCAGTCCCGACGATAGCCGGATGAGCGCTTCTTTGTAAATAAGTTTGGCGTCCACGATGGTTTCCGCAACGCCTCCCTGGCTGATTTTCAGCTTGTCGATAATCCGGTTCGCCCGGTTCAGGAAAAGCACCCAGAATTCTTCGTGCAGCAAGTCGCACATCAACGGGTGAAAACATTCGTAAATATCCCGGCTGCTGTTGATTTTCCTTTTGTCCGGAATTTCTTCCATCGCCCGCCTTTTCCCCAGTTCGAGGGCGGCGACGATGCTGATCGCTTTGGCGGTGCCGATTCCTTTGAAACTGTTCATCAGGTATTTAACCGAGAATTTGCCTAACTGGTTGATATTGTTCCCGGCGGCATGAAAGATGCGTTGGGAGAGTTGTACGGCGGATTCGTCTTTTGTTCCGGAATTGATAATCACCGCCAGGAGTTCGGCGTCGCTCAATGCATTGGTTCCCCTGAGCAGGAGTTTTTCGCGCGGCTGGTCGTCCGGAGGCAGGTCTTTTAAAGATCGTTTGGCGGGTTCATTCGGAGGCAGATTTTCTAAAGATCGTTTGGGGGGTTCATTCATAATGAAAAGCGGTTTGGTTAACGTGAAAAAAAACGAGGCACAATGTACGGAAGGGACCGTACATTGTGCTTTTTGTTATTTCGCCCTTTCTACATAGGAGCCGTTGCGGGTGTCTACCCTGATTTTTTCACCTTCGTTGATGAAAAGCGGGACGCGGACGGTGGCGCCGGTTTCCAGGGTAGCGGGTTTCGTGGCATTGGTTGCGGTGTCGCCCTTCACGCCCGGTTCGGTGTAAGTGATTGTCAGAACGACGTGTGCGGGAAGTTCGGCAAACAAAATCGTTTCCGAATCGGCGTGAACCACCACTTCTGCCAGGTCGCCCTCTTTCAGGAAATCGACTCCTGTAATGTTTTCTCTTGCAATGGAAACCTGTTCAAAGGTTTCGTTGTTCATAAAATTGTAGCCCATATCGTCCTGGTAGAGGAACTGGTAGGGACGCCGTTCGATTCGCACTTCTTCTACTTTCACTCCGGCATTGAAAGTTTTGTCGATCACCCGTCCCGTGGTTACGTTTTTAAGTTTCGTACGGACGAAGGCGGGTCCTTTTCCCGGTTTAACATGCAAAAATTCTACAATATAATAGTATTGTCCGTCTATATCCAGACACATACCGTTCTTAAAATCAGATGTACTTGCCATAAGTATTTGATAATTATTTAAGTATTAATTTTTTATTTTGCACAAAGGTATATCTTTTAACACAAAAAAGCAAATGGGCGCGGGCGGCACAGCCGCTTTTGTATTTTTGGGTGGCAAGCGCCGCAGCCAAGCAAACACACCATACTTCTTTAAAATTATAAAAGCGGCTGCGCCGCCGGGTTACGGCTACGCCTTCGGCTTGCCTGATTTTTCTTTTTGCCTTGATGCAAAAAGAAACAAAAAGATCAAGGCTTGGCTTCTTGGCGGACCGCTCTGATACCGCCGGCTAAACGGATTACAACTCGCTTCGCTCA
>JAIRSN010000231.1 GCA_031255425.1 Dysgonamonadaceae bacterium | reverse complement strand
AGATTTTCAATAATTCTTAAATTTATTTCAAATGAAGCACTTTTGTATAAAAAATTTCATCCTTTTACTGGGCTTAATTTGCGGACAAAACCATTTTGCCGCAGATTATTACGTATCTACGACCGGCGACGACGCCAACCCGGGAACGATAGACGCCCCCTTTGCTACCATTCAGAAAGGCGTTGAAGCCGCCGCAGCCGGCGACATCGTATACGTGCGCGGAGGAACCTACAAACCGGAACGGCGAGTCCTTATCAACAAATCGGGAACGGCAGACGCCCGGATCGGTCTGTTCGGCTATCCGGGAGAAACCGTGGTCATCGACGGCAGCGACATGAAACCATCCAACACATCGGAATTTAAAATGTCGCGATGCATCTATGTCAATCATCTGGGAAATTATTGGCACTTCAAAAACCTGGAAATGTGTCACGCATTCGACAACGGAATGAAGATGGAAGGCAGTTACAACATCATCGAAAACTGCAAGTTCCACGACAACAACGACACCGGGCTCCAAATCGGAATGTATAAAGACTTCGACTACGAAGAAACCAAATCGTTTCCCATTTCCGGCACTCCGCAATTCAATCCGAATTACGCCTATTGCCGGTACAATGTAGTCCTTAACTGCGATTCGTGGAACAACTACGACGCCAAAGCCTACGGCGGCGGCAGCGACGACGGCGGCGATGCCGACGGTTTCGCAGCCAAACTCTTCCCCGGACCCGGCACGGAATTTCACGGTTGCCGCGCATGGATGAACTCCGACGACAATTGGGACTTATATATGGTATACCATCCCATCCTGATTGAAAATAGCTGGAGCTGGCGTGCCGGACGCAAACCGGACAACAGCGAAGGAAAAAACGGAAACGGATTTAAATTAGGCGGCGGAGGCAGTTCCGGCGGCGCAGCTTTCAACCAGTCGGTCGGCGCCCACGTGGTGCGGAACAACATCGCTTTCGAGTCCTTGCACAAAGGCTTCGACCAGAACAATGCGCAGGAAGCCATGTATCTGCTCAACAACCTGAGCTTTAGCAACGAGTTTAACTACCGTTTCTCCCAACCCTTCGATTACGGGGATATGTACCTGAGAAACAACGTCGGATTCAAATCCACGAAGAATGAAAAATCCAACCACGAGTTTCATTCCTCCAGCAATCCCAATTCCGACTACAACAGTTGGACTACCCTGGACGGTTGCAACCCGATAAAAGACGCCGCCAGCAAATCGGCGCTCACCAAAGATTACACCGGCGAGTTCCTGAGTTTAAGCTCGGCGGACTTTCTTGCCTCCCGCCAGGCAGACGGAAGTTTGCCCGACAACAACTTCGGCAAACTGAAAGAAGGGAGTGTCCTGATCGACAAAGGACAGGTCATCGACAACTTCACGCCGGCAGCTTTCCTGCCCGCCGCCCAACAACCGTTGGATTACCGGGCGCTGGAAAATGTAAGCATCCCTTACAGCGGAACAACCGCCGATTTCGGCGCTTTTGAAGTGGGCGACCCGACACAGGCAACCTTGAGCCTGATCTCCGGCAATCCCAACCAAACCGTCTACACGGGAACCGCCATCACGCCCATCGTCTATAAATGGGGCGCTGCCGCCACCGGTGTGGTGGTCGAAAACCTGCCCGGCGGGCTTTCGGTAGCCGAGGATGCTGCTGCGAAAACCGCAAGCATTTCGGGAACGCCGGCTGCTTCGGGAACCTATACCGTGAAAACCGCCGGCGGTGAAAACCAGGTGGTGCTGAGCGGAACAATCACGATTTCCACCGTGGCGCCCGGCACATTGACCTGCACGTCCAACAACCTTTCCCAAACGGTGAACATCGGCGCAGCCATCCAAGACATCCTTATTGAATGGGGTGGGGGAGCCACCGATGTGACCGTAAGCGGACTGCCCGCCGGACTGCAAGCGTCCAAGTCGGGCAAAACGCTGACTATCTCCGGCAGCCCCGTTGCCGACGGCTCTTTCTCCGTGAAAACCGTAGGCGGTATGAGCGAACTGACATTGAACGGAACCATCACCCGGGTCGTTCCCACCAAGGTCCTGACCGGCGACTGGTACCCGATTGCCGTTGCCTATGAAGAACGTCATGCCGATTTGCAAGGCAATATTGTCACCCTGTCGACCGACGCCAATACCGTATGGGACAAAGACTTTTCGAAAGACAGCGCTCCTTTCGGGCACGACGGCGCTATCGACGTAGGGAAAAGCGGCGGCTACGTGCAATTCACCTTGCCGAGCCTGGTAGAATTAAAGATCAACATGTTCACCTCCGGCGACCGGACGGTTGATATTCTGTTCGGCACGCCGGGCACTCCCGAAAGCGAATGGAAAAAAACATCCGTAGAGAAATTCAAGAAAGGCACCTTCGCCTCTTGGGACGTTATGTCGCGGGGAGGCATCACGGATACCAAAAAACCGGTTGTCGTACGGTTTGTCAACACGGCTTCCGGCGGCGGGCTCCGGATCTACGACTTGTTTATCCGCGTATACGACGGCGACTTCACGGGCATCCCGGAGGTAAAAGAACCGGTGGCTTACAAGCCCTATCAAACCGAAACGGCACTGGTTGTCAACGGGAATATTGCCTCGTTGAAACTGTTCAGCCTTTCCGGGCAGTTGGTTTCCCAGTCTACCCTGTCGCAAACGGTCAACACGGCAGGAATAACGAAGGGAATTTACCTGTTGCAAATCGCCGGTAAAGACGGAAACAGAAACACGTTGAAGGTAATTATTAAGTAAGTTGCGAAAATAGTTTATTTATTTTGAGGATGGTATATTTGTCCACTATATATGGGAAATATGTCATCCTTTCTTTATATAAAAAGGTGTTACATTTGCTTTCGATATAGTATGAAAATTCAATGAGTATCAGCACGCTAATTTGTTTATTCCGACTATAACAAAAAACAAACACGAAAATAATTATTTCATATAAATCCTGTAATTATAATAAAAATGAATCTAAAGAAAATGAAAAGACATCGTAAGGTAGCGCTAACGTTATTCGCGGCGCTATGGGTAAATGTATTTGTTTGTGCGCAGGTGAATGCTCAATCGCGAACCGTATCGGGAGTCGTCACCGACACTTCCGGCGAAACCGTGATCGGCGCAAGCGTCACCGTCAAAGGCACCTCTTTGGGAACGGTAACCGATTTGGACGGAAAATATTCGCTGTCGGTTCCGGATGAAAACAAAACGCTGGTGATAAGTTATATCGGCATGAAGACGAAAGAGGCCGGCATCACCGGCAGCACGATGGACGTGGTCCTCGACGAGGATGTGTCGATTTTGGACGAAGTGGTGGTGATTGGTTACGGAACGATGAAAAGGAGAGACCTGACCGGTTCCGTTGCATCGGTTAGCGGAGCAACGGTTGCGGCCGTGCCGGTGGCAACGGCTGCCGAAGCTATCACCGGGAAACTTGCCGGCGTACATGTAACGACTACGGAAGGCTCGCCCGATGCCAACGTCATGATTCGGGTGCGCGGCGGTGGGTCTATTACGCAGAGCAACGAGCCGTTGTATATTGTGGACGGCTTTCCGGTATCGAGTATCAGCGACATTGCTACATCGGACATTGCGTCTATTGATGTGCTGAAAGACGCTTCCTCTGCCGCTATCTATGGATCTCGCGGAGCAAACGGCGTAATTATTATTACAACCAAAGCAGGACAGGAAGGCAGAGTAACCGTTAATTACAACGCTTACATTGCAGGTTCCAGGATTGCAAATCCGTTGCAGCGAATAGATGATCAGGATTATTTGAAGTGGCAATACGAATTGTCTCTGTTGCGGGATTCCAAAAGCAACTACGAAAAGTATTTCGGAGCATACGACGATATGGATATGTATGCCGGAAAACAGGGGATAGACTGGTTAGACCAGGTTTACGGATACTGGGGACAAACGTTCAACCAGAACCTGAGTATATCGGGCGGTTCGGACAAAATAAAATACAATTTCAATTATGCGCATATCAACAATGACGCCATCATGAAAAATTCGTCCTACTCCCGCGATAACTTCTCCTTGAAATTGAACAGCAAACCCACCGAAACGACAAAGATAGATTTTTCGGTGCGCTATTCAACGACCGAGATTTCGGGTGCCGGTTCCACCGACGGATCAAAAACGGCTGTCGGTATGCGCGACTCGCGTACCAAGATGGCAATGGTTTATCCTCCGATACCGTTGAAGGTGGTCAATATGGATGATCCCGATGATGACATGAACGACAATATGATCGATCCGCTGACAGCCTTGCGCGACAACGACCGCAAACAGCGCAGACAGTCATTTAATGCCGTCGGTAGCTTTGCCTGGGATCTATTCAAAGATTTCACGGTGAAAACAGAATTGGGGATAGACCGCTACAACGACCGCGATTCGCGTTTTTATGGAGAAACGTCCTATTATTCCAGAAACAACGCGCCTGCCGGAGAACAGGGTATGCCTGCCATTTCCATGACAAACAGATGGAGAAACACGTTCAGAAATACCAATACCATCAGTTATGACTTCAAAAATATTCTGAATAAGAATCATTCCCTGAACGCAATTATAGGGGAAGAAACGATTATCGGAAAAAATGAAAACCTCAGCAGTATTGTAACCGGTTTCCCGAACGAATTTAATTTCGAAAACTGTTTGTATCTGACCGCCCAGGGTACTGCCGGCAATCTGGATGATTCGTACAGTCCGGATGACAAGTTGCTGTCTTTCTTCGGCCGGCTGAACTATGATTTCAAAGATAAATATCTGTTATCGGCTACGTTCCGCGCCGACGGTTCCGGCAAATTTGCCAGAGGCAACCGCTGGGGACTCTTTCCCGCCGTATCCGCCGCATGGCGTATTTCGGAAGAAGGGTTCATGAATTCCGCCGAAAGCTGGTTGAGCGACTTGAAGTTTCGCGCCAGCTACGGACAGGCAGGGAACAATAATATCCCTTCCGGAACCATGAATCAATACTTGGAGCCGGGTACATCGAATCCGACATGGTTAGCCAACGAAAGCTACTGGGCGCCGAATCCCAATATCATGGCCAATCCCAATCTGACATGGGAAACAACCACTACGCGCAACATTGCCCTGGATTATGCCTTGTTTAACACCCGTTTGAGCGGTTCTTTGGAGCTTTACTGGAATACGACCGACGATCTGTTGATTCGATTCCCCGTGGAAGGAAGCGGATACAAATACCAATACCGCAACATCGGTCAAACCGAAAACAGAGGCGTTGAGGTGAATGTCAACTATGTAGCCATTGATAAGAGAGATTACGGTTTGAGCTTCGATTTCAACATCGGGTTCAATAAAAACAAAATCAATTCTTTGGGAGGCTTGGATCAACTCGTCACTCAAGCCTACTGGAATTCCGAAGTGCAAGCCGACTACATTGTCCGCGTGGGTGGAGCCATCGGCGAAATGTATGGTTATGTTTCCGACGGACGTTACGAAGTGGATGACTTTGAAAGATACGACTCGGCTTCGGATACCTGGATATTGAAAAACGGACAGCCTGCTTATTCCGATGTCCTGGATTCGAAAGTCAGGCCGGGTTCAATCAAATTGAAAGACACGGCCGGTGGCGACAACAAGATAACCACAGCCGACAAACAGGTTATCGGGAATGCCAATCCGCTCAATAGCGGCGGGTTCTCCATCAACGGACGCGCTTACGGCTTCGACCTGTCGGCTGTATTCAACTACAGTTACGGAAACGACGTCTATAACGCCAATAAGATCGAATATACTTCGACCAGTAAATTCAATTACCGCAACATGATTGATATAATGGGCGCGGGCGAACGCTGGACCAACCTGCTTCCCGACGGAACCATTACGAATGATCCCGATCAGTTGAAAGCCCTGAACGCAAACACGAAATTGTGGTCGCCTCACATGAAGAACTTTATACTTACCGACTGGGCGGTTGAAGATGCTTCGTTCTTGCGCCTGAATACGTTAACCTTGGGCTACACCATACCGAAAAGTTTGTCCGGCAAGCTGAAAATACAGTCGCTGCGTTTCTATGCTTCGGCTTACAATGTGTTCTGCCTGACGAACTATACAGGGTTTGATCCGGAAGTTTCGACCCGTTCTTCTTCCGAAGACATGCCGACTCCCGGGGTGGATTATGCGGCCTATCCGAAAAGCCGCCAGTTCCTGTTCGGTTTAAATCTTACTTTTTAATCTTGATGCAACTAAAATAAAAAACATAATATGAAAAATAGAACTTTAATATTAGCAACCGTATTTTCACTTTTGGTTTTTACAACTTGTGAAGATTATTTGGACGCTCCGGAAAAATCGTCCCTTAATTCGGAAATGATTTTTTCTATGCTTGATGTTGCCGAAGGCGCCGTGAACGGTATTATTCATCCTTTGGCAGAAACCAATGCGTACAGAGGCCGGTACCTCCCTTATTATGGAACGAACACCGATTGCGAATGGTTTAATTCGCCGAGCCTGACGTCTTCTGCCAAGGTCGACCTGGCGGAATACAATGTCAAACCAAACAATACCGAGATGAACACGGCAAACAATGCATGGAATTTCATGTATGTCGCTATCGAACGGGCTAATATCGCGATACAAGGCTTGCGCGGCACCGGAGCTGCACTGCCGGGTACCGATTTGGGACAGTTGCTGGGTACGGCTTTAACCTATCGCGCGATTGTTTATTCGGACTTGGTAAAGGCGTGGGGCGATGTCCCTGCCCGCTTCGAGCAGGTAAGCGCCGAAAACATGTATATCCCCAAATCAGACCGGGATGTGATTTACAAGCAAATCATTGCCGATCTGGGCGAAGCGGGAGACCTGGTAGCGTGGCCGAATGAAAATAAATACACTCAAACGGTTCACGGTATCAATAAAACCTTTGTGAAGGCTTTCCGCGCCAGACTGTGCCTGAATGCCAGCGGTTTTTCCCAACGTCCCGACGGGATTCGCCGCAGTGTCGATCCGGACTTGCAGCCGGAAGTACTGTTGCCCGTGGCTAAACAGGAATTGACGGAAATCCTGAACGCACAGGGAAAAGCCGGTAAAATGGAATCTTCGTTTGAAACCGTATTCCGCAAATTGTGCGAAGAGGATTATTCTGCCGGTGGAGAAGCCTTGTGGCAAATTCCTTTCGGACAAGCCCGCGGGCGTATCGCTTTCCATTTTGCGCCTACTCACGACGGAAACAACAAGTATTACCAGATGAGCGCCAAACGGGGCGGCGACTACGGTCCTACTCCCAACCTGTACTACGATTATGCGACCGGAGACTTGCGGCGCGATGTCACCATTGTTCCTTACGCATGGAAAAACGGGAAACAAACGCCTGTGATCGATGATAAAGGAACCTTTCAGGTGGCTTCCAAATGGAATTTCGGCAAATACCGTTTCGAATGGATGAAACGTGTTGTTACCAGCAGCAACGACGACGGATTGCAAAAGCAGTACATGCGTTTCTCCGAAGTCTACTTGATGTTGGCCGAAATCAATCACCTGCTGAACGAAGGAGAAGTGAAAAATTATATACTGGATGTCAGAACCCGCGCTTTCGGAGGAAACAGAACCGTTGCCGAAAGTACGATGAATTCCGATTTGTGGACAGCCCTGATGGATGAATACAAATTTGAATTTGCTGGCGAAATGTTCCGCAAAGAGCAGTTGATCCGCTGGAACAAGCTGGGCGAAAACATGCGCGATACCCGTGAACGGATGCGCGAATTGACGAACATCGCAGGAAATGAAATTAAACCTGCCGGACGTTATGCCGATGTGCCGGTCAATGTATTCTACAAAGCGGCAAACGACGACGACGGTACGCTTTCTTTCTACGGCTTGAACCGGGGAGAAGAAGCTGCCGATGCGCCGGCCGGCTATACTCAGATCCTTTGGCTGGATAAAGACCGTTTCAGCCCGCAGAAAGACGAAGACGGCAATATCCTGTCTTTCGACAAAATAGAAGCCTTGTTCCTGAATGATCCCGATACCCGCCAATACTGGCCCATCTGGGAGTATTTTATCAACAACAGCAACGGAATGTTGAAGAACGATTACGAATATTAAATTTATAAATAGCTAAATTATACGACAATGAAAAATATATTTTCAAAATTGATGATCCTTTCAGGATTGCTTGCCGGCCTGTTTACGGCATCTTGCGACGATCCTGCGGCGCTGCCGGGTGATCAGGAGTATGATAGACTGTTTTCGCCGACCGGCGTAAACGCAGTGATAACGAATTATGTTCACGCTTCTATTTCGTGGAAAAATATAGAAGGCGCAACCGCTTATGTGGTCGAAATATACAAAGGAGAAAACGAAACGGAAGCTGCCGGTTTGCAGTTGCAACAAGAAGTGGCGGGAAATAAAATAGAGTTCGACGGCGAAAGCGATACCAAATATACCGTCCGTGTGAAGGCGGTGGGAGAAAAAGCCGACTCGAAATGGTATTCCAATACCTTTACCACTCAGATTCCCGACATCTTCCTGCGTTACGAAATCGGGGATATAGGCGTTGACTTTGCGGTCTTCCGCTGGGATCCGGCGATTGCGGGAATCGAAAAAATGGTGCTGACCCCCACGGAAGGCGAAAGCATCGAAAGGCTGCTGGAAGCAAGCGAACTTCAGGCGGGTGAAGCAAGAGTAGAAGGATTGAGCGCCGGAATGTCTTATTCCGCCTTTTTGCATACCGTCGAAAGGCGAATCTCCCGGCGCGATGTAGCGACCTATTCCGAAGGAACGATTCTCGTGAACGATGGCGACGACTTGCGGCAGCTTATTGAAGGTGCGGCAGATGGCGCCATTATTCTCTGCGCCCCCGGCGAATATCTTTCCGGAGCGCCGACTATCAAGTTGGATAAGAGCTTGACCATCATGGGCTATGGAGCCGAATACCGCCCCTTGCTGCATGTTCAGTTCCAACTGATGACGACCGCCGCTTCGCTCACGTTGAAAGACCTTGAAATGGAAGGAGTCGACAACACGATCGCTTACATGCTGTCGGTGCCGGATGCTGCTACGGAATTGGGTACGATCGAAAAGATTACGATTGAAGGCTGCTACATGCACAATTACAACCGTTCCATTTTCGGGAATACCAAGGTGGCCATGCATATCAAGGAGTTTATTGTCAATGATTGCCTGGTTTATCATTTCGGAAACGGCGGAAACGACTTTTTCGATTTCAGGACGGGCGCCTGCAATAACCTGACGATAACCAACAGTACATTCTTTGATGCGCCTACCAACCGCGACTTTTTCCGCCAGGATGCCGTTGCGGGGCAAACAAGCAAGGCGGCTATCGATCATTGTACGTTTTATGCATCGGCAAACGCGGCAACCAGAGGTATTCTGTATGGGAATGCAGATGTCGAATTGACATTTACCAATAATATAGTGGCCAATACGCTGGGAAATCTGACCAGCAAGGCTGCGCCGCAACCGACCTGTGGCGGCAACAACTATTTCGGAGCCGACGGATTTCTTACAGCCGCCGACCCCGATAAGAATAAGGTGGATAATTCGAGTGATAAAACAGTATTGGATCCCGGTTTTGCCGATGCTGAAAGTGGAGATTTCCATATTTCCAATGCCAATCTGAAAGGTACAACCGGAGATCCCAGATGGTGGTAATCAAAAAACATAAACAGTACAGAAATGAAAAGATTAACAGGAGTTTTTGCGATGCTTGCCTTGACCGTTTCTTTGTTCGGGCAAGGCGGGGAGTATGAATATCTTTACAAAAACCTTCCTTTTGAGATGCCCGTGGTCCGGAAGCCCGTCTTTCCGGACAACCGGCTCTCGGTAGCCGACTGTGGCGGCGTGGGCGACGGTATCACGCTGAATACGGAGGCGTTCAATCATGCAATGACTGCTTTGTCGGCGAAAGGCGGCGGAACGTTGACCGTTCCGTTCGGGGTCTGGTTTACAGGCCCCATCGTCTTTCAATCGAACATCAACCTGCACCTCGAAAAAGGCGCGCTGATCTTGTTTTCCCCCGATTTTGAGGCTTATCCCCTGACGGATACCTCTTTCGAAGGACTGGAAACCAAACGTTGCCAGTCGCCCATCTCCGGCCGCGACCTGGAAAATGTCGCCATCACCGGGCAGGGCGCCATCGACGGCTCCGGACAGGCATGGCGGCCGCTGAAAAAGGAAAAAGTAACCGAAAATCACTGGAAATCGGTCGTGAAGCAGGGCGGCGTGCTGAGCAAAAACAAAAGCACCTGGTACCCTTCGGACAAATCGCTCAAAGGAGCCATCCTGAGCGAACGGAACCTGAACGTCCCCCGCGAGCCGATGACCGGCCCGGAATGGGATGCCGTCAAAGATTTCATGCGGCCGGTGATGATCAGTTTCGTCCGGTGCAAAAACGTTCTGCTGGAAGACGTTCTCTTCGAAAATTCGCCCTGTTGGACCATCCATCCCCTGATGTGTGAAAACGTGATTGTAGACAATATCCTGGTCCGCAATCCCGCTTTTGCCCAGAACGGCGACGGACTGGACCTGGAATCCTGCAAAAACACGCTGATCGTCAACAGCACGTTCGACGTCGGCGACGATGCCATCTGCATCAAATCCGGCAAAGACGAAGACGGCCGCCGGCGGGGAATCCCTGCCGAAAACCTGATTGTCGATAATTGCAAAGTCTTCAACGGGCACGGCGGCTTTGTGGTGGGAAGCGAAATGTCGGGCGGCGTACGGAACGTCGTAGTCCGGAACTGCGAATTTCTCGGAACCGAGGTCGGGCTGCGCTTCAAAAGCGCCCGCGGACGCGGCGGACTGGTCGAAAACATCTTCATCGAAAAAATCAGCATGTTCGACATTGCCACCGAAGCCCTGCTGTTCGACCTCTATTACAGCGGACGGTCGGCGCTCGAAGCGTTGAACGAAAACGTTGCCGTGGTGCAGGAAAAAGCCGTGCCGGAAGTGTCGGAAGAAACGCCCGTATTCCGCAATATTTTCGTGCGCAACCTTATCTCGCGCAACGCCCGCCGGGCGATGTATTTCAACGGGTTGCCGGAGATGAACATCGAAAATATCCAGATAGAAGATGCATTTATCACCTCGCAGATAGGCGTAGAGCTTTCCGAATCGAAAGACATCCGCTTCAAAAACGTGACGATTATTCCGGAAAAAGGACCCGCCCTGCTGTTGAACAACGTAAAAAACATGACGGTAGACGAATTTACCTGTTCCGAACAGTCGCCCGCCGTGCGGATGACCGGTATTCAGAACGAAAACATCCACTTGCCGCCGTCCATGCGCCTGAACTAACCGCTAATCATGGAAAACACACACTTCAATCGAATAAATATCCCCTCCTGCTTCTCCGTTGACGGTTCCCGGAACGACGACAAACGGTTCGCGTGTGTTTTTGCGTGCTTAGCCGGAAATAATGTGTATTTCATAAGCGATTACGGGAGTTCCGTAATGTATTACGGAGGTTCCGTAATATATTATGAAAGTCCCGTAATACATTCCGAAGGTTCCGTAATATATTATGAAAGTCCCGTAATACATTCCGAAAGTCCCGTAATATATTCCGAAAGTTCCGTAATATATTATGAAAGTCCCGTAATACATTCCGAAAGTTCCGTAATATATTCCGAAGGTTCCGTAATATATTATGAAAGTCCCATAATATATTCCGAAAGTTCCGTAATGTATTACGAGAAATGCATAATAACACATTGATTATTGATTATCAATAATATAAACAAAAAACGATGTTTAATTTAAAACGTAAATGAAATGGCAAACGCAAAAAAGCCCTTATTCCCAAGAAAAATCGCAGACCAAGTCTCCGATGTAAATGAAAAACAAGAATATCTTGTTTCAGTCGCTAAACGTCTTAGTATTAGCGAAACTCGTTTATCGGAATTATCCGGTAGAGTAAATAAAGTCAACACTGCTTACGCCAAGGCGAGCAAGAAAGAAACCCGCTCGCAGTTGGA
>JAIRSN010000169.1 GCA_031255425.1 Dysgonamonadaceae bacterium | reverse complement strand
TGCGCGTGGACTCTTGCCGGCTACCGGCGCTGGAAACGGTCCGTTTGTGTTCCCGGTTGATCCGGTCTCTTTCTTCCCGCGAGGATTCGTTGAAGTGAACCGAACTGCTGTACCGCCGGGTCCGGTGCTTCGGGTCGTGATCGTAGCCGTAGGCGTATCCGCGCGGGTGGCTCGCCGGCCGGTGGTAATACACGGGGCGGCCGTAATAGTCGTATCTTCCGTCGTAATACCCGAAGGCCAGGTGGGTGTTCCGGGGAATCCAATAGGCGTCGACCCAACGGTAACCGCTGGCGTAATATTCCCAATATCCCGGCACCCAGTAGGCGCCAACGTACGGCGCTAACGCCCAATAGCCTTGTACCCAAATGTATTCGCGGCGGGGAGTGTCCCACGTCCAATAGCCTTCGACCCATATATGGTCGGGCGACGGCGCGGCGATCGCCGGAACGCCCACCGTTAACACTACATTCGGCGCGACGGGTATCCGGGTATATACCGCAACATCTCCCTGCGCCAGCACCACTCTTTCCATGCTGCATGTTGTCAGGAACAGCGTGGCAAATACGATCGTGGAAAGCAATCTTGTTTTCATATATTTAATAATTAAGAAGTTAAACAAATTATTTATATTCCTTTGACGGACGCGCCCGCGAAACGTTTAACCGGAGGCGCTTAATCTTTGTTAAAAACCCCTGCCGGCGGCGGCAATCAGTTGCCGGATCCTGCCGTTCAGCGTTTCGGCTTTCAGCAGGTCTTCGAGGCAGAGGTGCATCCGGTAACGCCAGTAATGCCTTGGGTTTGCCGGCACGTTGATCCGCTCGGCGTCCACGTCCGGGTGGCGCAACGCGGCGTCCATCGCCAGCCAGTCCTGAAAGGGGATGACGGTCAGCATCGCCGGCGACGCCAGATGGCGGCGGAGGATTTCTTCCCCTGTTTCCGGGGAACAATCTTCGGGAGCCGCGCCTTCCCGCTTCAACTGTTCGTTGAAATAACGCTGCCTTCTGTCCGGGTCTTCCTTCCACCAACCCCTGAGCGTCGGCATGTCGTGCGTGGAGGTGGTGCAAACGGAGAGGTAGGGAACCTGTTGCAGGTCGGTAAATTCCCGGTTCGGCGATTTGGATGCCCGCTCGATTTCGAGGCGGAGAATCTGCAATTTCTGCATCACTTCCGGCACGGAATGGGGAATCATCCCCAAGTCTTCCCCGCAAGCCAACATTCCGGTGGAGGCGATCAGGGGCGACAGGCGCTTCAAGGCTTCGTCTTTCCAGAATGTGTTGTGGCGCTGGTAGAAATAATCCCAGTACAGCCCGTCGAAAGCGTATTGGTCCTGCTTGTCCAATTCCCGGTAACGGTAAGAAGCCGAGGCGGAAATGCGCGGATGATACGTGCCCGGCTGCCGGTGGTCTTCGATAAACAACACCTCGTTGCAGAGGGCAAACAACCCCGACCGGATGCGCCGGCTCTTATCGTTGTCTTCCCCGGCAAACCGCGCCGCTATCTTGCGCTGCGTGTCGAACGGCTTTTGGAGCGCGAAACGGTCGGCGTCCATCCGCTCCAGGTAGCATTGTATCACTTCGTCCGTGTATTCTCCGAACAATTCCGCCAGGTATTTCCCGTGAATATGCGCCCGGGTAAACGGCGCTCCCCGGAACGACAGCCCCCCGTTCTTTATTTCCTCGACCGAAAGCGGGAGCGCCGGGCTGAAATAGCCCAGCAGTCCTTCGACGGAGTCGTTGGGGATTTGCCAGATGCGGAAAAATCCGAGGATGTGGTCGATCCGGTAGGCATCGAAGTAAGCCGCCATTTTGCGGAAGCGTTTTTTCCACCAGCGGTAATGGTGAGCTTCGATTGCCGCCCAGTTGTAGGCGGGAAATCCCCAGTTCTGACCGGTGAGGGAGAAATCGTCGGGCGGCGCGCCGACCTGAAATTCCCGGTTGAAATAGTCCGGTTCCGTCCACGCCTCTACGCTTTCGCGGCTGATTCCGATCGGAATATCTCCTTTCAGTACGATACCGTGGTAGCAGGCGTACCGTTTGGCGCCGGCGAGTTGCCGGTCGGCGTGGAACTGCAAATAGTAATAAAGAGCGGTCGCGTCGTATTCCGCGGAGCGGGAAAGGGCTTCGATAACCGCCCGGTTGTAGACGGCGTATTCGCCCCACAAGCGGAAATCGGGCGTCCGGTATTTGTCCCTCAAACAGGAATAGGCGGCGTAGGGAACGAGCCATTCCTTGTTTTCTTCGAAGAAAAAAACGAACTCCTGCGAGGCAAGCACTTCGCTGCCCTCCTGCCGGAAGAGTTCGCGGAAGAACGCCCATTTCAGGCGGTCGACCGCCTCGTAGTCGACGACGTCGAGCCGGTTCAATTCCTTTTGTTTTGTTTGATAGAAGGCAGCCCGCTGCGGGTCTTTCAGCGTTCCCATCGCCTCCAGGTTTAAGTAAAGCGGATGCAGGGCGTAGATGGAAATGGCGTTGTAGGGATAAGAGTCCGTCCGGGAGTGGGTCAGGGTCGTGTCGTTGACCGGCAGGAGTTGGATAAGCCTTTGATTCGTCGCCTTTGCCCAGTCGATCAGGGGATGCAGGTCGCCGAAGTCGCCGATGCCGAAGCTCTGCTGGGTTCGCAGCGCGAAAACGGGGATAGACAGCCCCGCGCATTTCCATTGCCGTTCGTCGTCCCTGAAAAACAGCCCGGAGACGATGGCGGTTTCATTCTCGCCCAACGGAGGGAGGTAGAAGTTCCGGTTTTCGCCCTTTTCCCAACGGACAACGGAGGAATCCCCGCTGCCGGTGACGCAGAATTTGTATTCGATGGAGCCGCCGATGCGGTCGGCATCCAGTTCGACCCACCATTCGGGGAATTGTTCGCACTCCATCGGGAGCGCCCTTGCCGGATCCCAGCCGCCCAATTCCTCCCGGTTGCCCAACAGCGCGAGGCGCTCGTCTTGCCTGACGGCGGGCGCAAATACTTTCAGGACAATCTTCCTTTTCGACCGGACGATCCGTTCCACCGGGCTGCACGGGCGGGCAAACCAGCTATGGGTAAAGGCGGTGGAATAAGCCGTGGGATTTTGCGGGGGATTCTGCCAATAATCCTGCACGTAGCAAGACTGCCGGGAGTGAGTCAGGGAGAGGCGGTGATTGCGGTTCCACTCTTCGAAAATCAGTTCGCCGTTGGATTTCAGGAGGTAGCGGTATTCCACCTCAAGGGGCTTGTCCGGCAGTTCGAGGACGAGCGTCCAGCCGCCGTCGCCGGTGTAGTCCATTTTCCGCGCCGCCGCCGTGTCCCAGCCGCCCAATTCGGGAATGGAACCGGTGATGTATACAGCCTGTCCCCACAAGGTATGGAAGTGTATGTTGAAACAAATTTTCATACGGCGATGAGCGGATGAGTAGCGGCTTGCCGCCTGCCGGCTTAATAATAAGTGTCTTCGCTGAAGTCTTCTAAATCTTCCTCGTTGTATGCATCGTAGTCGTCCGTCATTCCGAAATCGTCGTCTATAAAATCGGAATCCGGACCGGTGGTTGCGGCGGGCGCCGCAAAGGTAAAGTCCTCCACTGCGGAGATTTGCTTCGGGGGTTCTCCGGCGGCTTTCACCGTTTCCGGCGCCGCCTGCCTTTGCCCCGGGATTATCTCCCGCAGCTCGATAAAGAAGCAACGGTCGGTCAATGGTTCAAAAACATAAATCAATTTTTGCCGTTCTTCGTCCAACAGTTCACTCAAACGGCTGCTTTCCATCACATAGATGTCCTCGTCGGAACTCGATTCCATGTCGATCAGCGTGATCTCCGTTCCTTTCGACCATTCGTCGTCGCAAATAAAAAAAGAGGTGATCTGATCTTTTGTATATCCTACCGAATCCAGGATTGCTTCGTGCAGTTCGAGAAAGGTTGCATCCGAATCAATTTTAATATCTCTCCTGAAATTGTCCACTTCGTCTGAAACGATAATAAATCTGTAAACCATGCGTATAAATTTATGAATTATGAACTACGGGTTATGAAAAGAGTATCCCTCACCTGTTCATTCCAGGTATCCTCTTATAATCCCTCTTTGCGAACTAAGGATAAAGGACAGGATTTCCTGTTTTTCCTGCCTGTCGGGGGTATTTGTTTCGATCAATTTTACGGCAGTCGAATTGTTTAACCCGGATTGGTACAGGATCCGGTATATTTCCTGGATGGCGGTTATCTGTTCCGTCGAGAATCCCCGCCTTTTCAATCCGACGATGTTGATGCCGGAATAGGAAATCGGTTCACGTCCGGCAATGATGTAAGGCGGAATGTCTTTGCCCAGGCGCGATCCTCCCTGAACCATCACGTGTTTCCCGATGCGCGAAAACTGATGGACCAGCGTGCCGCCGCTCAGGATGGCGTAATCGTCCACTTCGACTTCTCCCGCCAGTTGGGTGGCATTCCCCAGAATCACGTGGTCTTTGATGACGCAGTCGTGGGCGGTGTGCGAGTAAGCCATCAACAGGCAGTTGCTGCCCACGGTGGTTTTGCCTTTCGCCGCCGTTCCGCGGTTGACCGTAGCACATTCGCGGATCGTGGTGTTGTCGCCTATTTCGCAGAGCGTTTCTTCCCCCTGGAACTTCAGGTCCTGCGGGATACCGGATACGACGGCGCCCGGAAATATCCGGCAGTTTTTCCCAATCCGCGCCCCTTCTAAAATGACCACGTTGGGATAGATATAGGTATCATCGCCTATGATTACATTTTTGTCTATTGTCACAAAGGGATTGATCGTGACGTTTTTTCCAATAATAGCATCCGGGTGGATGACTGATCGTTCGTCTTTCATATTTTTTAGTTAACAAGTATGGATGAGAAATGAATGAAGCGTGCCGAGTGTGTCATGCATCATTTGTTTTTAGTTATTTGTGCCATAAATTCGGCTTCGCATACCAGCGTTTCGCCCACAAAGCAATAGCCTTTCATGTTGGCAATCCCGCGGCGGATTTCCGTAAGCAGTTTCAGGTAGAAAATAAGCGTGTCGCCCGGGACGACTTTTTGCCGGAATTTGACAGCGTCTATTTTCAGGAAATAAGTGGAATACCGGGCGGGTTCGTCCACCGAGTTCAGAACCAGCAGCCCGCCTGTCTGTGCCATGCTTTCCACCAGCAATACGCCCGGCATGACGGGTTCTTCCGGAAAGTGTCCCTGGAAGAACGGTTCGTTGACCGAAACACTCTTGATTCCGACAATGTGTTTCGGGCCGATTTCGATGATTTTCTCTACCAGCAGGAAGGGATAGCGGTGGGGCAGCAGTTCCTTGATCCGGTGAATGTCCATCAGGGGCATTTTATTCGGATTGTAGACCGGCGCCTGTACATCGTTCAGTTTAATCTCTTTCCGGATCAGGCGCGCCAGCTTGTTGTTGATTTTATGACCGGGGCAGGTAGCGATGATTCGTCCTTTGATGGGTTTCCCGATCAATGCCACGTCGCCCAGAATGTCCAGCAGTTTGTGGCGGGCGGGTTCGTTGGGATATACCAGCGGTTTGTGCATGATGTAGCCCAACTGGGTGGCATCTTTGCGTTCCACTTTCATCGTGTCTGCCAACTGGTCGAACCGTTCCTGGCTGAGTTGTTTTTCGTAGATAACGATGGCGTTGTCCAGGTCGCCGCCTTTGATCAGGTTGTTTGCCAGCAGCGGTTCTATTTCCCGGACGAACACGAACGTGCGGCTGGCGGCGATTTCCCTTTTGAAATCTTCCAGCTTGTCCAGCGTAGCGAACTGGTTGTCTAAAATCTTCGAATCGAAAGCAATCAGCGCATTGATGACAAAGCGTTCGTCGGGAAGGACCACGATAGACGCCCCGCTTTCTTCGTCTTTGACTTCAATCTTGTTTTTTACAATGTAATAATCGCGGTCTGCATTCTGTTTTTCCAACCCGGCTTTTTCGATCGCGTTGACGTATTCGATTGCGCTGCCGTCCAGGATAGGGAATTCGGGCGCATCGACTTCAATCAGGCAGTTGTCGACCTGCATGGCGTACAGCGCCGCCATTGCGTGTTCGATGGTGCTTATTTGTATGTTATTCTTGGATAAAACGGTGCCTCTCTGTGTTCCGCCTACATTCTCGGCGACGGCATCGACAACGGGCTGTCCGTCGAGGTCTATTCGTTTGATTTTGTATCCGTGATTTTCGGGAGCGGGGTTAAACTTGATGTTGATCTTCAACCCGGTGTGCAATCCTTTGCCTTGTAATGAGAAACTTTCTTTTAGTGTGTGTTGTTTTGTAGTCATTATTTTAATTCTTTTTCCTTTTTGATTCCTTCTAAATCTTTTTCAAGCCGGTGAATTTGCCGGTGTATATCGGGCAGCTTGGAGAAGACAATACTGGAACGCAAGAAATTATTTATGTCTATTGCCGGAAATCCCATGATGCTTCTGCCCGATTCGACATTGCTGATAATTCCCGATTGAGCGCCGATGCTCACGTTGTCGCCTATCCGGATGTGCCCGCCCAGACCGACTTGTCCGGCGATAAGCCCGTTTTTCCCTACCTTGGTTGAGCCGGAAATCCCGGTTTGCGCCGCAATTCCGGTGTTTTCACCAATCTCCACGTTGTGGGCAATCTGAATCAGGTTGTCTAATTTCACGCCTTTCCGGATAAGGGTCGAATCCATCACCGCCCGGTCGATGGTTGTGTTTGCCCCGACTTCTACATCGTCTTCAATCACAACGTTGCCCAACTGGGGAATCTTTTTGTAGGCGTCTCCTTCTTTTGCGAATCCGAAGCCGTCGGCGCCGATCACCGCGCCGGCATGGACGATGCAGTTTTTACCGATCCGGCATCCTTCGTATATTTTTACGCCGGCGTAGAGGATGGTGTTGTCGCCGATGACGACATTGTCGCCGATATAGGCATGGGGATAAACGGCGACGTTTTCGCCGAGGTGTACGTTTTCGCCGATGTAGGCAAACGCGCCGACATACAGGTTCTTTTCGGGAATGCGGGCGGAAGCGCTGATAAAAGAGGGAGCTTCGATGCCTTGCTTCTTTGTTTTAGCCTGTTCTACCAATGCGAACAGTTGTGCCAAAGCCGAATAAGCGTTCGGAACGCGAATGAGTGTCAGGGAGGGGGGCAGTGGTTTTTCGGCAGTGAAATCATCGTTGACTAAAATCAGGCTGGCTTTTGTTTCGTAGATATATTGACTGTATTTCGGATTGGCAAGAAACGTGAGCGTTCCCTGTTTGCCTTCTTCTAT
>JAIRSN010000144.1 GCA_031255425.1 Dysgonamonadaceae bacterium | reverse complement strand
ACAAAACCAACAGTTTCGCCGATTCCATCTTCGAGGAATAGAGAAAGTCACCGTTGAGATAACGATCGTAGCCATTGCGCACAATCTGAAGAAAATTGGCATAATTCAACAACGCCAGGCTGATGACTTGAAAAAGGCGGGATAAAAGCCGTTTGGAGTGCTTTTTTCTCATTAAAAACCGAAAAAAGAAAACCGATTAAGAAAATTACAGTGAATTTTCCTGATCGGTTTTTTTGAGAGCGCCTCGCAAAAAAATTCTGTGAGCATCTCCGGAAAGGATGCGGCGACGGATTTGCTGGCAGGGGGAGACTTTTTAGTCAGCCCCGCGGCGCCCGCCGCTTAAAACAGAAATCTACCGGCTTCGGGGAACGATTTTCGCAAATTTATTTTTTAGTTCGAAAGAATCTTACTATTTTTGCAAAGTTTCAAACAAAAAACAGTGATTATTTATACAGGAAACAGAAAACAGTTGATCAAATTACATATTAATTAAGAAAGCGTTAGCTTTTATTCTTGCTTCTGAAACTTCAACAATTTCTACGATTACAAGGATAGGTAAGTAAACGCGCGCGTAGGATGCGTGGGTGGACTTATTTGTAATCGTAGGTAGTTGAAGACCTCAGAAGCAGATAAAGGTACAAGTCCCACGCTGCGCATTTTAAATTGCTTCCCTTTGGGACTCCGGAAGCCCCACACAGTCAATGAAATGATAGAAATAACACAGTACCTCCGGCAACGGCGAAGACAACTTTTTTTGAGCAGGAAACCGTCGAATATATCGCTCATCCTTCTTTACTCGAAAAAAAACATCGTTCTCTTGTTTATATTGGGGTTGTCTTTACCGGAACCGGAGTTTTACAAATAACCGGCGAATAAATAAGTAATATAAATTTTAAATAAATCAAAGATGAAAAAGAAATCATTTTGTTTGATGCTGACGCTTGCCTTGATAAGCGTAGCAAGTGCACAGGCACAGGTAGTTATCGGCGGACAGGCAACGACGCCGCACGAAGGGGCTATTCTGGACTTGGCGTCCGGAGGCCAAACCAACTTGGGACTGTTACTCCCGAATGTAGCACTGGGTGACCTCGCCACCGACTTTGCGCTGGTGGCGAATGCAGATAATAATGTAAAGCAAACAGCCACCGGCATGATTGTCTACAATACGGCAAACCTTACCTTCGGCGGGAAGGGAATCTATGTATGGGACGGCAACAAATGGGTGCCCCTCTCCGACCCTTGTCCCAGCCCCGTTTACGACAGTGAGGGGAACGACTATACGACGGGCTGGTTCGGGAAAGCCGGTTGTTGGACGACGCAGAATATGCGATACAAAGGCGCATTGACTGCGTTGTCCGATTATCACTATCCGAATAAGAATGAAAACATCTTAGATGCTAATCCGGAATATGGGCTGTTTTATAAATGGAATGCAGCCACAGGCCGTAGTGGAAGTTCGGATGCGAACGGAAGTGGAAATGAAGGCGAAGGCCCCAGCACCAGCAATGAAAACCACGCACAATATCGAGGGATATGCCCAATCGGGTGGCATGTGCCAAGTGACAGGGAGTGGAACGATTTGGAAGAGGAGATTGCACTAAGCGCTGCGGATGTGTATTCGGCAAACGGGCCTGCTACGCTGAAGCCTGGCTGGCGAGCACTGGGGTTTAATAATTCGAATAATACCCTGTATGACCGTGGAGATCATGGTCCAAAGATGAAAAGCAAAGTGGCGGTGAACGACGATAATACCGGCCTCGGCGTAAGTTTCTCACGCGACAAAAACGGCTTTGACGCTTTGCGCGTAGGCCGCGTGCTTTATGATGCTACAAATTATAATGCGGACAACTACGGTGGGACAGCTTACTTCTGGAGCAGTAGTCGTTACTCCGATAGTAATGCATGGTATCGGGCTCTTATTAACACCGAAAACGTAGGTCGCGCCGAAGCGCAAAAGGGACACAACCTGCATAGTGTGCGCTGCAAGAAAAACTGACCCTTTAGCCGTTGGAAAACACGTTCTTTCGCCGCCGGACGTTTCCGGCGGCGATTTTTTTTACGCCATTTGTAATAATATTCCTATATTTGCAATCGAATTTTCAGGTCATTATAAAAAGAATATGAAAAAAATCCTTGTCCTGTCTTTATTGATCCTGCTGACAGTAAGTATTTGTCCCCTTTCCGGCGGGGCGCAGGAACCGGGCGTCGCCATCGGGAACGCAGCGAATGAAGAGACGATTCACCAGGCGATCAAAGTCAAATTTATCGAAGGCTCGGCTTTCTTTATGAGTTTCATTGCGCTTGCGTTGATTGCCGGGTTGGCGTTCTGCCTGGAACGGATTATTTACCTGAATCTCTCTCAAATAAATACCCGGAAACTGTTGCGGACGGTGGAAAATAAATTAGACCAAAACGACCTGGAGGGCGCAAAGGAAATCACCCGGAGCCACCGCGGTCCGGTGGCGTCTATCTGTTACCAGGCGCTCGCCCGGATAGAGGAGGAGATTGATACGGTCGAGCGGTCTATCGTTTCCTGCGGAAGCGTGCAGGCGGGACTGTTGGAGAAAAACCTTTCGTGGATCACCCTGTTTATTGCCATCGCCCCCAGCCTGGGCTTTCTGGGAACCGTCGTCGGGATGATTAAGTCTTTCGACGACATTCAACTTTACGGCGACATCCACCCCGCCATTGTTGCCGGCGGCATGAAACTGGCGCTGATCACCACGGTCGGCGGCTTGATTGTGGCGCTGATCCTGCAATTCTTCTACAATTATATCCTCACCAAAATCGAAGGAATCATCCATCAGATGGAAGACGATTCGATTACGATCCTCGATCTCGTTATCCGGTACAAACGAACAGCCGCGAAGAAATGAAACGGATGAATCCCCCCGAAATATCGACGATAGTCCTCTGGGCATGCATGTTGATTACCCTGGCGGTTTTCGGGTTTTTCTACTGCGGGCTGATTGTCCACCCCCACCTTGTGCAGGACAGGGAGACCGTCCTGCTCCTGATCTGGCTGTACCTGATGCTGTTTGCCGGCCTGTTTGCCGTGCTGCTTTTCGCCGTTGTCCAATTTGCCGGCAGATGGAAAGACCGGCCGAAGTCCGTGATCCAACCGCTCGCCGGCGGCCTGGCTTTGGCGCTCCTGTTCGGAAGCGGCTACCTGTTCGGCGACGGCACGGTCCTGAACATCTCGGGATACGAAGGCGACGAAAACACCTGCCACTGGCTGAAACTTGCCGATATGTGGATATATGCCGTCTACCTGCTGTTGGGGATTACGTTCGCCGCGGTTTTCGCCGGCGTCATCTGGAGTTACCTGAAAAAAAACCGCTGAGGATGAGCCGTCCCCGATATAAAATACCGCCAATCAATTCGAGTTCCTCCGCCGACATTGCCTTTTTGCTGCTTATCTTCTTTCTTATTACCAGCTCGTTGGATTCCCGGACGGGAATTTACCGGAAGATGAATCCGGCGGTCCGGGAAGCGTTGAAGAAGCGGAAAGATATTCAGGAAAGAAACCTCCTCGTCCTCACCCTCGACAAGGATAACCGGCTGATATACGACGAAAACCCCTTCCCGCTCAAAGACGTGAAGGAACTCAGCAAAACCTTTATCGCCAATCCCGGCGACCAGGATTACCTGCCCGAAAAAGAACCGGTGGAAATCGCGGAAATAGGCACGCTCGCGGTGACCGCCAAGCATGTTATTTCGCTCAAAGTAAGCCGGGAGGCAAAATACAGCGCCTACATATCCGTGCTGAACGAACTGACGGCGGCGTACAACGAATTGCGGGACGAAGCCGCCCAAACTTTCTTCGACCGGCCGTTCAACCGCCTTCCGCCGGAACAACAGGAAGCGGTCCGAAGCATTTACCCCCTGCAAATTTCCGAAACGGAAGGAGGCGGCAATGAGTAAGTTCCGCAAGACCGTCGCCCGCGAAGTCCCGGCGCTGAATACCGCCGCCCTGCCCGATTTGATTTTCACGATTCTTTTTTTCTTTATGATTGTGACCAGCATGCGTACCGTGCCGGTCAGGATTCCCTTTGAGTTGCCGGAGGCGACCGAACTGCAACGGCTGAAAGAAAAATCACTCCTTGTTTATATCATGGCCGGCAAACCGGCGGCAGACGAAGCCATCCGCATCCAGTTAAATTCGGATTTCGTTTCGTTGGAAGAACTGCCCCACCGCTTGCAGGCGTTGAAGCGGGAAGTCCCCGAAGACGGGCAGGAACAGATGACCGCCGTCCTGAAAATCGACAAAGACACGCCGATGGGAATTGTCAACGACCTGAAACGAAACCTGCGCGAAGCCGGTATCCTGACGATACACTATTCGGTAGAGAAAAGCACAAAATAACAACATATTTCTTTTTACCTGTCGGGAATATTGAAATATTTCCGCGAAACATTTCAATTAAAAACCAAATAACACTATCTTTGCATCCATTATGAAAATAGCATTACGAAGTAATACCAGTACACAAGGCAGAAGAATGGCGGGCGCCCGGGCGCTGTGGAAAGCCAACGGGATGAAAGAAAATCAACTGAATCAACCGATTATTGCCATTGTCAATTCGTTTACACAATTTGTACCCGGACACGTTCACCTGCACGGAATCGGGCAGTTTGTCAAGTCGGAGATCGAGAAAGCGGGTTGTTTTGCCGCCGAGTTCAACACCATTGCAATCGACGACGGGATAGCGATGGGTCACAGCGGGATGCTCTACTCGCTCCCCTCCCGCGACCTGATTGCCGACAGCGTCGAATACATGATCGAGGCGCACAAGGCAGACGCCATGATCTGCATCAGTAATTGCGACAAAATCACTCCGGGCATGTTGATCGCCGCGATGCGCCTGAACATCCCGGCGGTGTTTGTCTCCGGGGGACCGATGGAAGCCGGCAGGCTCGACGGGCGCGGCTTAGACCTGATTGACGCTATGGTGCAAAGCGCCGACGAACAGGTTGCCGACGAACAGATCCGCCGGATCGAATCGAAGGCTTGCCCTACCTGCGGCTCCTGTTCCGGCATGTTTACCGCCAACTCCATGAATTGCCTGAACGAAGCCATCGGGCTGGCACTGCCGGGAAACGGAACGCTGCTGGCGACGCACGCAAACCGGAAGCGGATGTTTGCCGATGCCGCCAAACGGATCGTAGAAAATGCATACAGCTATTACCTGAAAGGCGACGAATCGGTGCTTCCGCGAAACATTGCGACCCGGGCGGCATTCCTGAATGCCATGACGCTGGACATCGCGATGGGCGGTTCGACCAATACCGTACTGCACCTGCTGGCGATTGCGCAGGAAGCGGGCGTCGACTTTACCATGCAGGACATCGATACCCTTTCCCGCCGGACACCCTGCCTCTGCAAGGTGGCTCCCAACACAAACCGGTACTATATGCAGGACGTAAACCGGGCGGGGGGCGTACTCGGCATTCTGAAGGAACTGGACAAAGCCGGGCTGATCGACGGCTCCGTCAAGCGGGTGGACGGCAGCACGCTCTCGGAGAAAATGGACGAATACGCAATCGACGAAGGCTCGATCTTCTTTCAGGCGATGCGCCTTTACGAAAGCGCTCCGGGCAACCGGTTCAGCCTGAAACTGGGTTCGCAGGAAAATTACTACCGGGAGCTGGACGAAGACCGTACGGCAGGTTGCATCCGCGATGTTGCACATGCCTACAGCCGCGACGGTGGATTGGCGGTCTTAAGCGGCAATATCGCCCCCGACGGCTGCGTCGTGAAAACGGCGGGAGTGGACGAGGAGATGCTGGTCTTTTCGGGACCTGCCAAGGTTTTCGATTCGCAGGAAGCTGCCTGTGAAGGGATTTTGAATGGTGCTGTCGAAGCCGGCGACGTCGTCGTCATCGTGTACGAAGGGCCCAAAGGAGGACCCGGAATGCAGGAAATGTTGTACCCGACTTCTTACCTCAAGTCGCGGCACCTGGGAACCGCCTGCGCCCTGGTTACGGACGGCCGCTTTTCCGGCGGCACATCGGGCTTATCCATCGGGCACGTATCGCCCGAAGCCGCTGCCGGCGGGAACATCGGGCTGGTCCGGGACAACGACCTGATCCAAATCAACATTCCCCTTCGAAGCATCCAAGTTGCACTCACGGAAGAAGAGTTAGCCGCCCGGCGGGCGGAAGAACTCAACCGGGGCGCCGCCGCCTTCACGCCCCCGCACCGGAAACGCAGCGTTTCCAAAGCGCTGAAAGTGTATGCGTCCACGGTCAGTTCGGCGGACAAAGGCGCTACGCGGATCATCGAATAACAGGTTGCCGGGAAAATCCTGCCCGCAACGATTTATCAACAGATTGGTATGAAAAACAAAACAACGAACGACACAACGGCTCCCGCCTGCAACCGGATCAAGGGGAGCGAAGCCCTGATCAAAGCCCTGATCCACGAGGGCGTGACCACCGTATTCGGGTATCCGGGGGGACAGGCCATTCCGATTTACGATTCGTTATACGATTACAGGGACCGGCTGAACCATGTCCTGGTCCGCCACGAGCAAGGCGCCGCCCATGCCGCGCAAGGCTATGCGCGCGTTTCGGGGAAAACCGGCGTTGCCTTGGTCACTTCCGGTCCGGGCATATCCAATACCATCACCGGCATTGCCGATGCGATGATCGACAGTACGCCGGTAGTTGTGATTGCCGGACAGGTTCCGTCGGCATTGCTGGGGACGGATGCCTTTCAGGAGATAGACGTCATCGGCATTACGCAACCGATTACCAAATGGGCGTGCCAGATACGGAAAGCGGAAGACATCCCCTGGGCGGTTGCGCGGGCGTTCTAC
>JAIRSN010000110.1 GCA_031255425.1 Dysgonamonadaceae bacterium | reverse complement strand
GTAACTTTCCGACTGAATTCATGGCTTCGCCGCAAGGCGGCGGCGCAGCCGCTTTTATAATTTTAAATGGTACGGTGTATTTGCTTGGCTACGGAAGCGAAGGGACGTTTTCGCAGTTCCGCGACTTCGTAAATATGTTAATTTATGTTGGTCGCGAGTGCGCGACATTAAAAAAATGTTTTAAAATCATTGTCGCGAATGCGCGATTTCGCGAAAATGTTAATTTTTGTTAGTCGCGAGTGCGCGACGACGAAAAAATTTCTTCGGGACGTTTGCGCGAACACGCGACGACGTAAAAACTTCTTCGGGACGTTTGCGCGAACGCGCGACGACGTAAAAACTTCTTCGGGACGTTTGCGCGAAACTGCGACGACGGACACGCAGTGTCTTTTATATTTTGGGGAGGCAATGTCCCTATGCGTAGCAGATATACCGTACTCCTTTAAAATATAAAAGACACTGCGTGTCCGGCGGCGCAGCCGCTTTTGTATTTTAATGAGGTTGGGATATAGATTATATCTGCGTTGCTACTAAGGTAGTTTGTCTGTAAAATTAGGTAGAAATAAGGTTTTGTGGACTGCGTCCCTCCTCCTCCGCAGCCAAGCCGACATGTCGTGCCTCACTAAAATATAAAAGAGGCTGCGCCTCAAAATATAAAAGACACTGCGTGTCCGGCGCTGTGTCCTGCCGAAACAAAAATGCTTTTACTAACAAAATAATTTTTATGTTAAAAATATTTATTATAACTTTGCCTGCTGATTGAAGAATATATCGTGTCCGTGCTTTTTTGGTATTTCTCAATAAATTTATTCAAGAAAAAGATAAATGTTTGAACGACAATTCGAAAATTAATAAAGAACGATAATTTCCGGTTAATCAATTACACAATATATGTCTAACAGAGAATTAATGCATGTCGATTTTTATGGGAAAGATGGGTGGCTCTACGGTTGGTTATCTGCTTCGGAAGGCAATCTTTTCTCCATACAAATCTGCAAAGTTCACAAAGGGAATATTTCTATCTGCGACCTCGGTGCCGTCGGCGGATTAAGCGATATTGCCCAAATTCCTGCAATCGAATTTAATACTCCCCAGCCTTTTTACGAGCTTTTCGAATACAAAACAGGGAACGGTTATGTGATCAAATTGGAAATGGACCGGTTTAAGCGGCCGCTGTACATCCGGCTGTATTGCGGGCCGGTAATCGAATACCAATACTCCCCCTCCTACCCAATTATCCTGTGGAGAAGACACTCACTCTCGTATTCCTATTGAAAATTCAGTGTTCCGTTGCCGGACGGACGGTCCCTTTCGCTTCCTGCCAAAGGGTTTCCATCTCCGCCAACGTCATTTCTTTCAGGGGTTTTCCCTGCTCTTTCGCTTTTTGTTCGATGTAGTTGAACCGTTGGATAAATTTCTGGTTCGTACGTTCCAAAGCATTGTCCGGATTGATTTTGTAAAGCCGCGCAGCGTTGATCAGGCTGAAAAACAGGTCGCCGAACTCGCTCTCCATCTTATCCGGATCCATAACGGCAATCTCCTGCTCCAGTTCGCGGAACTCCTCCTGCACTTTCGCCCAAACCTCCTCTTTCCGGTCCCAATCGAAACCGGCATTGCGCGCTTTGTCCTGAATCCGGTGCGCCTTGGCGACCGACGGCAGGGACGCGGGGACGCCTTCCAGCACCGTCCGGTTACCGCCCTTCTCTTTCAGTTTGATTTGTTCCCAATTCTGTTCGACCTGCCCCGGTGTTTTCGCGACATCCGCCCCAAAGACGTGCGGATGCCGGAAAATCAGTTTGTCGCACAAGGAATGGCAAACGTCCGCGATGTCGAATTGCCCTTTTTCTTCGGCTATTTTCGCGTAAAACACAATGTGCAACAACACATCGCCGAGTTCTTTCTTGATTTCCGGAACCGCATCCCGGATAATCGCTTCGCACAACTCGTAGGTCTCTTCAATCGTGTTTGTACGCAGGCTTTCGTTGGTCTGCTTTTTGTCCCACGGGCATTTTTCCCGGAGTTCGTCCAGGATGTCCAGCAGCCTGCCGAAGGCTTGCAGGGAAGGATGCGTCGCCGGGCGGCGTGCCGCAGCGGGGAAGGAAGGGTAATCGTTCATCGGTGGTGGTGATTATTTGTAATTCCGGATGCCTTCCTGCAAGAAACGGATGTATTCGTCCACGTTCTTGTTGTACGCCCGCCACGGCGCAAGCGGCATTCCCCGGTTATTTAACAATACATAATACGGTTGCGCGTTGGCGCCGAACTTCTGCCGTTGCAGGTAGCTCCATTTATCGCCGACGGTCCGCAACTTGGTTTTCTTGCCGTATTCTTCTATCTCAATCGTTTCCGGCAACTTCGTTTTATCGTCCACATAAAGGGAAATCAACACGTAATCGTTGTCGATGATGCCTTTCACACGCGGATCCGACCAGACGGACGCCTCCATCTCCCGGCAATTAACGCATCCGAAGCCGGTAAAGTCGATCATGACGGGTTTCCCGTGCTTCGCGGCATACGCCATGCCCTCTTCGTAATCGAGGAACTTGGGATGCACTTCGCCGTGATACAAACTGAAATCCTGCGTGTAGAGCGGCGGCGGGAAAGCGCTGATCGCCTTCAGCGGCGCCCCCCATAAACCGGGAATCATATACACGGCAAACGACAGGGAGAGGATTGAGAGGAACAACCGGCTGACGGAAACGTGCTTCAGCTCGCTGTCGTGGGCAAACCGTATTTTCCCCAATAAATAAAATCCGAGTAAGGCAAAGATAATGATCCAGAGGACGAGGAAGACCTCGCGGTCTAAAATCCGCCAGCCGTAAGCGAGATCTGCCACCGACAAAAACTTCAGCGCCAGGGCAAGCTCAAGGAAGCCCAGCACCACTTTGACCGAATTAAGCCAGCCGCCCGACTTGGGAAGGTTTTGCAGCAGCGAGGGAAAGAGGGCAAAGAAAGCAAACGGGATCGCCAACGCCAGGCCGAAGCCGAACATGCCGATCGCCGGACCAATGATGCTGCCCATACTGGCTGCCTGCACAAGCAATCCGCCGATAATCGGCCCGGTGCAGGAAAAAGAAACCAGCACCAGGGTGAATGCCATGAAGAAGATACTGAGGAAACCGGTGGTAGATTCGGCTTTGCGGTCCAGCTTTGTTGTCCACGAGGCGGGCAGCGTCAGTTCGAAGGCGCCGAAAAAGGACACGGCAAACAAGACCAGCAGCGCGAAGAACAGCAGGTTGAACACCGCATTGGTCGACAGTTCGTTCAGGGCGCTGGCGCCGAAAAGGATGGTGATCAGCAGTCCCAAGGCAAGGTAAATAACGATAATCGACAGCCCGTAAACGACCGAATCGGTGATTGCCTTCTTGCGGTCGGACTTCGACCGTTTGAGGAAAAAGCTGACCGTCATCGGGATAATCGGCCACACGCAAGGGGTCAGCAGCGCCAGGAATCCGCCGCCGAAACACAGCAGGAAAATCGCCAGCCACGACCGGTCTGCCGCCGTTTCGCCGGCTCCGAAGTCCTGCATCTCCTTGATAACCGGACGCCACCAGTCGCCCGGTTCGGCAACGGCGGCAACCGGCTCGTCCGGCACAACCGCCGTATCCGCCGGCAGGGACGGGGCAACCGGCTCCTTAGCGGCAGGCGTTTCTTTCTTGCCCGCGCTCCGGAGCGCTGCCGGCAGGTCATCCGCAGAAAAAGAAAACTCTTCCTTGCAGGGGATGCAATATTCGTCGTTGCAAGTCATATAATCAATGTATCCCTGCACGCTGAACGCCGCCGGGTTCCGGACCGTTATCTTCTGGGTAAAAGACGGATTCCCGTCGTACCAACTGATATTCATGCCAAATAAATCATCAAATGCCGTGGTTATTCCGGCAAGAGTTGTAACTTTGCCGGACAATTCCGCCCCTTCCAGCGTTTCAAAAACAAAGGCAGTCGGAATCGGCCCGCCGGAAGGCATGTTCATATCGTAGAGGTGCCAGCCGGGTTCGATGGTGGTGGAAAAAACAATTTCGCTCGTTGGAAGAATTGCATGTTCCCATTTCACAGGCTCCTGCATCTGGGCAAGAAGGTAAAAAGGGGTGAGGAAAAAGAATGAAATGAATTGGATTTTGTGAAACATGGTTACTAATTTTTTTTTGCAAAGATATAAAAATTACTTATTCAATCAATACATACATTAAAAAGCAGTTTGAATTTATGGAAACACCGAAAAAAGAGAAAAACCGGACCCTCCGGAAGTGGAAAACCGGCGCAATAGCCGTCGCCGTGCTTGCTTTGAGCCTGTTCATCTACGTCCGGTTCTATTTTGTCTGGGGGGAAGGCGTGAAAGCCGGGCAACTGAACTACGTGGTTTACAAGGGATACGTTTTTAAGACCTACGAAGGCAAGCTGATTCAGGCGGGGCTGAAGCCGGGGAGCGTAAGCGGCGGCATCCAGTCGAACGAGTTTGTGTTTTCCGTCTCCGACGAGGCGGTTGCGCGCAAGTTGATGCTTGCCGGCGGACAGGACGTCGGGCTGCACTACAAGGAGTACTTTGCGCCCGTGCTTTGGCGCGGACACAGCAAGTTTATCGTCGACAGCATTGTCGGATCGTCCTCCGGAAAATGAGATTCCTTCCTTATATATACGTTTCACTCATCCTTTACCGCCGTGCGCATTGATATTCTGACCGTCCTTCCGGAAATGCTGGAAAGCCCCCTCCGCTGTTCCATCTTAAAACGCGCGCAAGACCGCGGCTTAGTGGAGATCCAGGTACACAACCTGCGGGATTATTCGTCGGACAAGCACCGGCGGGTCGACGATTACCCGTTTGGGGGACAGGCGGGGATGGTTCTGCAATGCGAGCCGGTCGACCGGGCGCTGTCGCACCTGAAATCGCAACGCGCTTACGACGAGGTGATCTACACCTCGCCCGACGGCGTCACCTTCAACCAGCCGCTGGCAAACCGCCTGTCGCTGCACCGGAACCTGATCATCCTTTGCGGTCATTACAAGGGGATTGACTACCGCATCCGGGAACACCTGGTCACGCTGGAGATTTCCATCGGCGACTACGTCCTGACCGGCGGCGAACTGGCGGCGGCAGTCCTGTCCGACGCGATTGTCCGGCTGATTCCGGGCGCCATCGGCGACGAACAGTCGGCGCTTTCCGACTCTTTCCAGGACAACCTGCTGGCGCCTCCGGTCTACACTCGCCCGGCGGACTACAAGGGATGGCAGGTTCCGGAGGTGTTGCTGTCCGGTCACGAGGCGAAGATAAAGGACTGGGAATTGCAACAATCCTTCGAACGGACGCAACGCCTGCGTCCGGATTTACTGTAAATTTTTGG
>JAIRSN010000081.1 GCA_031255425.1 Dysgonamonadaceae bacterium | reverse complement strand
CTGCGATCGGCAGCGAGCGTACCACTACTACTCATGGACTGGAAATGATAAGCCGGAGGAACGTCACCAACGATGATTCGGGAGGTACAAGCAATCCTGCCGACGACGGCGGGTTCGACGCGTTGCTCGTGGGCTATGCATTCAGTCCGACAACAGGCCGTTACGGTATATCAGCCTACTTCTGGACAGGCAGCACAGGCGAAACCGGGTCGTATGCACGGAGATTGGATAAGAACCGAAAAATGGTGGCTAGAGATAGGCCTACCGCCAGGACATACCTGCATAGCGTGCGCTGCAAAAAAGATTGACCCTTCGATCATAGATCAGCAAATAACAGCAACAACCGGGAAGCATCTGTCGAAGGGGTCATGGAGTACGGCATATCGGCTTGCCAGCGACTAAAGTAATAGAGGTTGCCTCCCTCAGCAGGGACGACAACCTCCTGTAAAATTATAAAATACACCGCGTATCCTATTCCATCTTACCCGGATACCCCTCTTTCCAGATAAAAACCTCCGACAACCGCCCGAAATTCCGCCCGTCGCCCAGGAAAAACAGCCCGGTGACGGTGAACGTATTGCCCTCGTTGGTAAACGTGTCGCCCTTTTCCGAAGAAAAGAAATAAACCTCTTTGCCTTCGTAAAGCTCCCCGATTTTCTGTGCATCCGGGAACTTCAACGCCTGATGGTTTTCGTTCAGTTCGAAGACGAAATGAGAACCCGGCTTCGGGCAAAACTCCGGCTCGATCACGTAGAACGGACTGACCAAACGGTAACGGCTGGGCTTGCTCCCCTCCGCCTGTTCGACGCTGACGTCGATTCCTTCCTCGTTGCCCGCCCAACCGGAATACATTTCCGCTACGCCGGAAGGCAGCCACTTATAGTCGCGCATCACCGTCAGCGACGTCTTGAAATAACCGAAAGGCGACGCCTGTACCGAGTCGAAAGCCAGGGTGATCGGGTACGTCACCCCCAACGTCGTCTTTTTCAGGGGGATGTTGATCGACGCCGTTCCGGCGCCGTCCTCAAAGACGACGGTGGAAGGAAGCGTAAAAACCGCCGGGTCGCAACCGGCTACCAGCGGGATTTCGAGCCGCCCTTTCGTGTTCCCGCGTCCGATTTCGTAAGCAATACAGGTATCGGCAGGCGCGGCAAGAAGTTCGTTTGCGGTAGCAAAGAAAGTCAGCCCCTCGTTTTCCGGAAGGTGTTTTTTCCCTTCATTGTCCTGGTCGCAGGAGATAGCGGCCAACAAAGCCCAACTGCACAGCAGGGCAGCATAAACAATTCGTTTTTTCATGATTCTATTCTTTTTTTATTTGTAATCACCTACCGGATTCTGGTCTTTGTTCGGGTCTAAGCTGGCATTCCCGTCGAATTCCGCCTGGGGGATGGTCAGCACCCAGGCATAGGTTTCCGGGTCTTGCGTATTGGTCGCGTTTATCAAAGCCGCGGCAGGCCATCCCATAGCAGCGGTACGGGTGAAGCCCTGTTTCAGCCGTTTAATATCGTAGATCCTGCCGTATTCGCCCCACAACTCGATCCGGCGCTGGATCAGGATTTCTTCCAGCAAAGAACCCGTTTCGTCGGTAGTGAGCGCGCCCAAAGCCGTACCCGATTTCGTGGTATTGTAATCCGGGTTGCGGGTGACGATCAGCTCGTTCAACAGCTTCCGCGCTTCGGCGTCCTGCCCGGAACGGCACAAGGCTTCGGCTTCCGTCAGGTACATCTCTTCCACACGCATCCAGATCTTATCGCCCAGGGACTTCACCGGATCCGAAAAGCGGAATTTCACCTGGATATAGTTGGACATCACATTGCCGTTGCCGTCCACCAACTGCGTATTCCCGGGTTGCCACCATTGCCGGCGGATGTCGTTCGCGCCCAGCTTATCGTACAGCAAACTGTTGATGCACTTGGGCGCCCTTGCCGCATAGACCGACGTCGGCGGGTCGAGCGCCAGCATCGAAAGCGCATCCAGGTGATAGAGGAAAGGTCCCCAGCCCGGCGTCTGGGTGTCGATAATTTCGGCGCCCCACATCACGTTGGGCAACTTCGTGCTGTTCATCCCGCCGGTCAGGTCGGCGCCCTTTCCGACAGCGCAGTTCGAACGCGCCGCTTTCGCCGCTTCCGCCGCCCCTTCCCAATCGTTTGTGGTCAGGCAAATCCGGGCTTTGATCCCGTTGGCAACCGCATAATCAATATGAGTCGGGTGTTTTTGGGCAGGTGCGGTTTTCAGCAGGACAATCGCCGTGTCGATGTCGGCAGTGATCTGCTTATACACCTCCTCGTTTGTCGCACGGGGTTTTCCGGCGCTTCCCGCCACGCTCGGCTCGGTATAAACCGGGACGCACGGCTCGCTTTCGTGCCCCTTGTAGGTGCGCGAAAACAACATGGCAAGGTAGTGGGAGCAATAGGCGCGAATCGCATACGCCTGCCCGACGACATAGGCAACCTGGTCCGGGCTGCCCTCCATCGGTCCCCCGGCAGCAATAATATAATTGGCATTGGCTATCAGCTTGTAATAGCCGTTCCACAAATCGTAGGGGCGCCACACATTGGAGGTGTACCGCGACTTGACGCCGTAGGTGCAGTCGTACCAGTACCAGCCGCTGCCCTGCGCCTTCATCACCATATCTTCGCCCATAACGTCCGCCATCAGGTTCCAGGCGCTCAGCCCGTCGCACTGCTGCGTATTTCCCTCGGTCGACCAGCCCTGTTCGTACATCATCCGGTAGATTCCGTTCAGGGGAACCATTGCCGCGGAAGCCGTCGCGAACATTCCGTCGCCGGACACTTTGGTTGTCGGCTTGGTTTCGAGGAAATCACGCTCGCAACTCCCGGTAAAAACCGCTACCGCTATGATCAGCAGCGGGTATATTGCTTTCTTTTTCATATCTGTATTTTTTTTATTAAAAGTGAATATCAAGTCCGATTGAAATGGTTTTGGAAGGCGCATAGGAATAACCGGAGCCGCCGGTAAAATTGTACTGGGGATCCAGCCCGTGCAGGTGGGAAAACAGCGCAAAATTGTCTAAGGTCCCGAAGACCCGCAGGGATTTTATATCCGCTTTCTGCAACAACGACTGCGGAAGCGTATATCCGAGCGTGATGTTTTTAATGGCAAAATACGAAGCGTCGACTAAGAAACGGTCGTTGGAAGCGAACGCCGGATTCTGTTCCACCCGCGGAACATCGGTGATGTCGCCCGGTTTCTGCCAGCGGCGCAACTGGTTTTTATGCCAGGTATCGCCGTTGTACATAATATTCATCGAACCGGCATAGAGTCCGTCGTAGATTTTTCCGCCGAGCGAATAGGTGGTCAGTACCGACAGGTCGATGCCCCTGTACGAAAGTTCCGTGCCGATGCTTCCGAACAGTTTCGGGATACGGCTTCCCAGATAGTACTTGGAATTGGCGGCTTTCTGGTAATTGCTCGAAATATATTCTTTCGTGATATTGCCCTTGTCGTCCTTGTCGTACACCCAATACAACTGCGCGCCGGTGGCAGGATCGACCCCCGCCGACTTGGAGAGGTAATAGGTAGAAATCTCTTTCCCGACCTTGATTACCCGGAGGGAACTGCTCGGATCGACGATTTCGTCCGTGTCGCCGGTCAGGTTTGTCACCTTGTTGTTCACCTTGGAAGCGGTAAGCGTGAGGCGCCATTTCCAATCCTGATTGGTAAGGATCAAACCGCTCAGGCTGGTTTCAAACCCGCGGTTTACCATGTCGCCCACATTGGCATTGTAGCCCAGGAACCCCGTCGAAAGCGCCATCGGGAACGAGAGCAGCAGGTCGGTTGTTTTCCGGTTGAAGAACTCGAAGGAAAAATCCAGCCGGTTGTCCAACCAATGGGATTCGATGCCGGTGTTGAAGTTGGCGTTTTTCTCCCAGGTGACGGTTTTGTTCTCCAGCGAGGTCACGACCGCGCCGCCCAAGCCGGCATTCGGCCAGGTCAGGTCGTAAAAACTTTGCCAGAGGTAGTAGTCCGACGAGGAAGAACCGCTTTCGAGGATGTCGTCGTTTCCCTGAATCCCGTAACTTACCTTCAGGGACAAATTGTTTAACCATTCGGCATTGTCCTTGATAAAATCTTCCTCCGAGATGCGCCAGTTGGCGCCCACCGACCAGAAATTCCCCCAGCGATTGTCCTTGTGGAAACGGGAAGAGGCATCCGTCCGGAAGCTCGCATCGAAATAATATTTCTCTCTGAAATTGTAATTCAGGCGGGCGAGATACGACTCGATCCGGTAATCCTTCCGGTACGATCCCGTGCCGTCGACCGTGGTGGCGGGATTCAATTCGTACAGTCCTTCCACCAGCCCGCTCTTGTCGCCATACAGCAGGTTGTAGCGGTAGGCATAGCTTTCGTGCCCCGCCAGCACGTCGACCGTGTGGTCTTCGAACCGGCGCTTGTAGGTAAGCAACTGGTTGAATGTGTAACTGAAAATGCGGTTGTTTCCTTTCTCTATCAAGCCGCCTTTGTTCGAGAAATTGCCGTGGAACATGTTGTAGTATTCCATAAAGTTCTGCGAACGGTAGTCTGCCCCCAGGTTCAGGGTCAGCTTCAGTCCTTGCAGCCAGCCGTAGCTTTCCTTGTCGGAGCCGAGGGTGAGGTAGGTTCTTGCCCCCGCGTTGTCGTTGTTGAAATACGACTTGTCGTCGTACAGGGTGCCGATCGAATTGAAGTTCGTCAACTTCGGGCGCGTCGCCCCGTAATCCAGTTGCCGGTTTCCGAAGGCATCCGGAACGTCTTTTCCCTCTATATCTTTCATATACACGGGATAAATCGGCGCCATAAACTGGGCGGAATACCAGACATTGGAGTTGGACGAAGCATCGTACACCATGTAGTTCTGCTTGCTCATCGACAGGGAGGCGTTCAGCCCTGCCTTCAGCCACTCTTTTGCCTGGCTGTCGATGGCGCCCCGCGCACTGAACCGCTCGAAGCCGGTATTCACCAGCACGCCTTTTTCTTTCAGGTAACCGAAAGAAAGCATACTCTGCGTTTTATCGTTTCCGCCGGTCACCGAAAACTGGTACTCCTGGCGCGGCGCATTCTTTTTGGAAATAACGTCCATCCAGTTTTCGTTCCATGCGGAAACGGCGTCCGGTCGAACCCGTTCCGTTCCGGGATCGATAATCGTCGCCCAGGTATAATTCTTGAACGGGTTGTAGATTTCTCCGCCCATATTGGCGCCCAGGTCGGCGATGGCTTGCTGTTTCGCTGCTTCCCAGGTATAGTTATTGTTAAAAACATAACGGTTCCGCAAGGCTTCGTACGACAACTGCACAAAATCTTTCTGCCCCACCATATCGTATCGCTTGAAAGCGCGGGACGACCAGCCGTACGTAGCCTTGACATTCACATCCGTATGCCCTGCTTTCCCCCGCTTGGTGGTGATGATGATGACGCCGTTCGCCCCGCGGGCACCGTACAGGGCGCCGGCAGAGGCATCTTTCAGGACGGTCATGGATTCGATGTCCGCGGGATTGATCGAATTGACCGAGCCGTCGAAGGGCACACCGTCGACCACATACAGGGGCGACTGCGAGGCATTGATGGACGCATAACCGCGGATGCGGATCGAGGCGCCGTCGCCCGGCTGCCCGCCTCCGGAGGTCGTCACCACGCCGGGGACCTGCCCGTCCAAGGCTTTCGTGATGTTCGACACCGTCCGTTTCTCCAATTTCTTGTTGTCAATCACTGCCGCCGACCCGGTGAACGAACTCTTTTTCGCTGTCCCGTACGCCACTACGATCACTTCGTCCAGGGCAGATTCCGACGGGCGCAACCGGACGGTCACCGCCGGC
>JAIRSN010000005.1 GCA_031255425.1 Dysgonamonadaceae bacterium | reverse complement strand
GTAATGATTTCGTTTCCCAATTCGGCGGAGAGATTAGAAAAAATCGTCCCGGCGAGTTGCATTCCGTCTCCCGAGTCGCCGGAGAATCGGATCACTACGCTTTCCATTACTTTTAACTTGGTTTCTTGTATCATACAATATAAAATTTTACATTCCCGCAAAGGTAATAAATAATCCTGATTATTCTTTTTGGCGGTGCCCCCGCTTTTATTTTTTGGGGAAGCAACAAGGCAAAAATGAACAACCGGATCGCCTTTTATACACCTTCGCGCACCCGTTTTTTGAAAAAAAATCCCGAAAGATTTGTATTATTATTATTTCCGCCCTACATTTGCCGGGAATTAACAGGATTGTTAAACTAATTTATTAAACAATGGAATTGAAACCAGCGAATACGCAGCAAATAATCCTCGAAGCCGCCGAAAAAATCTTTATCGACAAGGGATACAGCGAAACAAAAACGGTTGAAATAGCGAAAGAGGCAGGCGTGAACCATGCCATGTTGCATTATTATTTCCGGACGAAGGAGAATTTGTTCAATAAGGTGTTTGAAAACAAGGCAAACTTCTTCCTCGGGACGTTTAAAGACGTTTTTCAGGCGGATTTGCCCTTCTTTGAGAAGATTAAAACGATTGTGGAGGCGCATTTCGACCGGATAGGCGCCAATCCGAAGGTCCCGGTGTTCGTTTTTCGCGAAATTATTGCGAATAAGGCGAAAAGGGACTTTATTTTGCAGAAAATTGTGCCTGCCGGACGCCCTGTCATCAGGGAATTGGAACAGATGGTCGACGCAGAAGTCAAAAAAGGGACGATTGCGCCCGTCACACCGCTGGATTTGTTGCTCAATATCGCGTCGCTGAACGTGCTTAGCTATGCGATGGCGCAGGTGTACTTCGATTTTGACAAGGGTTTGACGCCGGAAATCAACGCTTTCCTCGCGCAAAGGAAGAGAAACAATGTGGAGGTGATCCTGAAAAGCCTGAAAGTGGAACGGGAATGAAAAAAACAGCTTTTTTACTCGGATTTATAGCCGGTTTGGGCTTTACGGCGGCGGCGCAACTGACGATTGAGGATTGCCTGGCGAAAGCGCGCGAAAATTATCCGGCGGTTCGCCAATACGACCTGATCGGCCGGGCAAAGGACTACACGCTCGCCAATGCAGCTAAGGCTTTTCTTCCCCAATTCCACCTGAACCTGCGGGCGTCTTATCAATCGGACGTCACGTCGGTGCCGGTGGATATTCCGGGGCTGGAAATTCCTTCTTTAAATAAAGATCAGTACCAGGCGGTGATCGAAGCGAACCAGGTGCTTTGGGACGGCGGGGCGGTGCGGGCGCAAAAAAAGCAAACCGATGCCGGCGCGGAAGTGGAGGTGCAGCAGTTGGAGGTGGAACTGTATGCTTTGCGCGAGCGGGTTCACCAATTGTTCTTCGGGATTCTTCTTTTGGATGTCCGGCTGGAGCAAAACCGGGTCTTGCGGGAGGAATTAGACCGGAACTTTTCCACCATCAGCGGGTATGTCGCGTACGGAACGGCTCACGCGGCCGACCTCGATGCCGTGCAGGTGGAACAACTTCAGGCAAAGCAGGCGCATACCCAACTTATTGCCGGGCGAAAGGCTTACGTGGAGATGTTGGGCAGGATGATCGGCGAAAATCCGGATGCGTCGGTCGCGCTGGAGAAGCCGGCGGCAGATTGGGCGGATGCCTGGGATGTCTTTCCGGAAAAAACGAACCGCCCGGAGCTGCGGCTGTTCGACGCGCAGGAAAACTGGTACGATTCGCAGCAAGCCTCGGTCCGTTCGGCGGCAATGCCCAAGGCGGGGTTGTTCCTGCAAGGCGGCGCGGGTCGTCCGGGACTGAATATGCTTGCTCCGAAGTTCGACTTTTTCTACATCGGCGGCATCCGGCTGTCCTGGAACTTCGGCGCGCTCTACACCCGGGGCAACGATCTGCGAAAAATCGGGATCAACCGGGAAACGGTGGCGGTCCGGCGGGCTATTTTCCTGTATAATCTTCAGTTGCTTTCCGCGCGCGAACACCAGGAGATCCGGCGCTTGCAGGAAGTGATGAAACAGGATGACGAAATCATCCGGCTGCGCGAAAACATCCGGAAATCCGCCGAAGCGAAGGTCGCCAACGGCACCCTGACCGCCGCCGACCTGATGCGCGAGCTGGGACGCGAACACCTGGCGCGGCAAACGAAGGCGACGCATGAGATTGATCTCCTGGCGGCAATCTTTCAACTGAATCATTTGAATAATCCTTAATCAATCGTTTATGAAAACAACAATTATCCTCTTGCTTGCGGCAACAACGGCTTTAGTTTCGAGCTGCGGGAAGGAAAAAGGAACCCGGGACGCTTCGGGAACGTTCGAAGCGACGGAAATCACGGTCTCTGCCCAGTCGGTGGGGACAATCAAGGAGTTAAACCTGACGGAAGGCGAGTCGCTGACGGCAGGCGGGACGGTGGGATACATCGATACCACGCAATTGTTCCTGAAAAAAGCGCAGTTATCGGCCACGATGAAGGCGCTGGGCAACCGGCGGCACAACGTCGCCCTGCAACTCGCCGCCGTCCGGCAACAGATTGCCCAACAGGAGTCCGAACGGACCCGGTTTCAGCATCTCTTGCAGTCCGACGCCGCCACCCCAAAGCAGGTCGACGATATTGAGGCGTCCATCGAGGTGCTGCGGAAACAGTTGACCGCCCAGACCGAATCGTTGCAGAACACCAACCACAGTATCGACGCCGAAATAGCGGCGCTCCGCATCCAGGTGGAACAAATCGACGACCAGATCCACAACAGCATTCTCCGCAGCCCGGTGTCCGGGGTCGTGCTGATGAAATATGCCGAGGCGGGCGAGTTTGCCGGGCAAGGAAAGGCGCTGTTTAAGGTCGCGGACGTGGAAAACATCTACCTGCGCGCCTACCTCACCGCCGACCAGTTGACGCGCATCCGGCGGAACGAGGAAGTGCGGGTGTTCTCCGATTTCGGGCGGAAAGAGATGCGCGAATACGCCGGCACAATCGTTTGGATCTCGGACAAGGCGGAGTTTACGCCCCGCACGATTCTTACGAAAAAGGAACGGAGCAACCTGGTTTACGCCGTGAAGGTGGCTGTACGGAACGACGGTTACCTGAAAATAGGCATGTATGGCGAATTGAAGTTCAAATCATAGGGGGGATGGAAAAACGTTGCGATATTACCGGTGCGCCGCCGGCTGTTGTTTGCCGGTCGATTCACAAGAGTTACAAAGGCGTGAAGGCGTTGACGAATCTTTCGCTGGAAATTTCTAAGGGGGAGTTGTTCGGGCTGATCGGTCCGGACGGTTCCGGCAAGACGACGCTGTTCCGCATCCTCACTTCCCTGATTCCGGCGGATTCGGGGACCGCCGAAGTCGCCGGATGGGATGTGGTGAGGGACTACCGGCAGTTGCGGACGCAAATGGGGTATATGCCCGGACGGTTTTCGCTCTATCCCGACCTGACGGTGGCGGAGAACCTGCAATTTTTCGCCACGGTATTCAATACCACGGTGGCGGAGAACTATCATCTGATCCGGGAGGTGTTTCAACAACTCGAACCGTTCAAAAACCGGCGGGCGGGAAAGCTGTCGGGAGGGATGAAGCAGAAGCTGGCGCTGTCGTGCGCCCTGATTCACAAGCCGGCGGTGCTGTTTCTGGACGAACCCACGACCGGCGTCGACCCGGTTTCGCGGAAAGAGTTCTGGGAGATGCTCCGGCGGTTGAAAAACGAGGGAATCTCCATCCTCGTTTCCACGCCTTATATGGACGAGGCGAATCGCTGCGACCGCATTGCGCTGATGCAGCACGGCGAGATTCTTTCCGTGGAAACGCCGGCGCAGATGCGGGCGCAATTTCCCAAAAAAATCTACCGGCTGGAGGTAGACCGCCGCTTCGGATGGCTGGAGATGCTGCGGAAAGCGCCGGAAGTGGAATCCGCCTTCCTGTTTGGGGAAGCGTTGCACGTCGTTTTCCGGAGCGATGCCGATGCGCTTGCCTTCCGGACGAACGCGCCCGCCCTTGCCTTTACCGAGATCCGCCCGGAAATCGAAGATTGCTTTATTTACCTGATGAATAAAACGGAAAAATAGATGAATACCCTGGAAAAAGACGTGATTGTCGCGGACCGCCTGACCAAAAGTTTCGGCGCCTTCACCGCGGTCGACCGCATTTGTTTCTCGGTTGCCGGAGGAGAAATCTTCGGCTTCCTCGGAGCCAATGGCGCCGGGAAAACGACGGCGATGCGGATGCTCTGCGGGCTGAGCAAACCCACTTCGGGGAGCGCGCAGGTGGCGGGTTTCGACATTGCCCGCCAACCGGAACAGGTGAAGCGGAACATCGGCTACATGAGCCAGAAATTTTCCCTGTACGAAGACCTGCGGGTCTGGGAAAACATCTGCCTGTTCGCCGGAATCTACGGCGTAAAGGAGAAAGAGATCCGCCGGAAGACGACGGAGACCCTCGACCGGCTCGGATTGGCGCGGGAACGGAACACGCTGGTCAAAGACCTGCCCCTGGGCTGGAAGCAGAAGCTGGCGTTCTCGGTCGCCGTCTTCCACGAACCCCGGATCGTGTTCCTGGACGAACCCACCGGGGGCGTCGATCCCATCACCCGCCGGCAATTCTGGGAACTGATCCGCGAAGCCGCCGAAAGGGGGATCACGATTTTCGTAACAACGCACTACATGGACGAAGCGGAGTATTGCAACCGCGTTTCGATTATGGTCGACGGCAGGATAGCCGCCCTGGACACGCCCCTGAGCCTGCGCGCTTCGTTTCGGGCGCAAAACATGGACGAAGTGTTCCGCCGGTTAGCCCGAAAAGCCACCAGAGAATGAAACACGCCGCCGCACACACTTTTCTTTCCTTTATAAAGAAGGAGTTTTTTCACATCTTCCGCGATGTCCGGACGATGTTGATTATCGTGGGGATACCGGTGACCCAGATTCTGATCATCGGATTTGCCGTCAGCACGGAAGTGAAGCAGGTGCCGACGGCGGTCTACGATCCGTTGAAGGATGCGTCCACCCGGGCGGTTATCGAGCAGCTCCGGGCAAGCGAATTGTTCGACGTAAGGACGATGCTGGAGCATCCGGACGAGATCGACCGCGTTTTCGAGCGCGGCGAAGCGAGCCTGGTGGTCGTCTTCGGCGAAGCCTCCGTGCAACTGGTCGTCGACGCCACCGACCCGAACCAGGGCACCACGACTGCTGAATATGCCTCGAACATTATCCACACTGCCGGCGCATCGCCCCTGCAAATCGTCCCCGAAGTGGAGATGCTTTACAATCCGGAACTCCGGAGTTCCTACAATTTTGTCCCCGGATTGATGGGGTTGATCTTTATGATTATCTGCGCCATGATGACGTCTATCGCCATTGTCCGGGAAAAAGAAACCGGCACGATGGAGGTCCTGCTGGCGTCGCCCGTAAAGCCGGCGCACATTGTCGTGTCCAAGATGATTCCCTACTTTTTGATCTCGTGGGTTATTTTTGTCCTGATTTTGTTGCTCTCGGTGTTTGTGCTGAACGTGCCGGTGAGCGGCAACCTTGTCTGGCTGAATGTCCTCACGCTGCTCTTTATCCTGGTCGCCCTCTCGCTGGGCTTATTGATTTCGACGCTTGTCAAGACGCAGGTCGCGGCGATGCTGGTGTCGAGCATGGGGCTGATGATGCCGGTGATGATTCTCTCCGGGTTTATCTTTCCCATCGAAAGCATCCCGGCGGCGCTGCAAGCAATCTCTGCCGTGATTCCTGCCCGGTGGTATATCGCCGGCGCTAAAAAACTGATGATCGAGGGCGTGCCGGTTTACCGTGTTGCCAAAGAAATGCTGGTCCTGGCGGGGATGGCAACCGGGATTATCCTGATCAGCCTCCGGAATTTTAAAACACGTTTGGAATAAATGATAAAATACTTAATACAAAAAGAGTTCAAACAGATCCGGAGGAATGTTTTTGTCCCCCGCCTGATCGTTGCCTTGCCGGTGATGGTCCTGCTGGTATTCCCCTGGGCTGCCAACCAGGAGATTACCCATATCCGGGTGGATATGGTAGACCACGACCGGAGTCCTGTTTCGCGCCGGCTGGCGGAAAAGATTGCTGCTTCGGCTTATTTCGACCTGGAGGGTTTCCCGGAGTCGTACGAAAACGCCCTGGACGATGTCGAACGGGCGTCGGCAGACCTGGTTCTCGAAATTCCCCCGCGGTTCGAGCGGGATCTTGTCACTTCCGGGACGGCTTCCGTCCGCATCGCCGTCAATGCCGTCAACATGATGAAGGGCGGGCTCGGCTTCAACTATATGGGAAACATCCTCCGCGACTTTTCCGGAGAATTGCGGGAGGAATGGTTGCCTGCCGTTGCCGCTCCGTCGCCGCTCCCCGTCGCGGTGATCGCCCAGAACCGGTTCAACCCCTACTTAGATTACAAAACGTTTATGATTCCGGCGCTGATGGTGATGTTGATGACAATCATCTGCGGTTTTCTTCCGGCGCTCAACATCGTGAGCGAGAAAGAAAGCGGCACCATCGAACAGATCAACGTGACGCCCGTGGGGAAATTCCCCTTTATCCTTGCCAAGCTGATCCCTTACTGGGCAATCGGGCTGCTCGTCCTGACGCTGAGCCTTGGGCTCGCGGCGCTCGCCTACGGACTCACGCCGGCAGGCAGTTTGCTCACCATCTACCTTTTCGCCCTGCTCTACATCTTCGTCTTTTCCGGCTTCGGGCTGTTCATCTCCAACTATTCGACCAACCTGCAACAAGCCATGTTCGCCATGTTCTTTTTCCTTATTTTGATGATACTGATCAGCGGGCTCTTCACCCCGATCGCCGCCATGCCTCCCTGGGCGCAAGCCTTCACGCGCATCAACCCTCTCCGTTACTTTATGGAAGTGATGCGGATGGTGTACCTGAAGGGGAGCGGCCTCCCGCAACTGTCCGGCCAACTCGTTGCCCTGGCTGTTTTTGCTGTCGTGTTTAATACGTGGGCGATACTTAGTTACCGGAAGAGCAGTTGAGCGGATGCTTGCGCACGGCTAACCAAAATAAAAGCGGCTGCGCCTCCGGCTCGCCTGATTGTTCTTTTTTGCCTTGATGCAAAAAAGAACCAAAAAAGATCAAGGCTTGGCTTCTTGGCGGACCGCTTCGATTTGCCGGCTAAACGGATTACAACTCGCTTCGCTCAAACAGGCGGCGCAGCCGCTTTTATATTTTTGGGAGGCACGGCGTATCGGCTTGGCTGCGGGTGTTTCCGCCTCGAAGCCTAGGCCGGGGGGG
>JAIRSN010000200.1 GCA_031255425.1 Dysgonamonadaceae bacterium | reverse complement strand
CTTAATTCAGCCGCAAAGGTAATACAAAATTTCGAGAATCCAACAGAGGCGACGAAAAAAATCGCTTTAGCAAAAAACAATTCGGAAGATTTACAAAAAGACGGCGATTTGGAAGCTGTGAACAAGAGGTTTAACGAGGAGTTGGAACAACAGATTGCAGGGACGTTGCCGAAAGGACATACCTATAAACTGGGGAATGCGTCCGGCATATTGCAGTCGGCGGGTATTCCCGGCCTCCCTGTCGAACTGCGGGCGTCGAGGCTTAATGACAAGTCCATGCAGGAGAATCATCCGTTTGATTTGTCGGAGGTGAAGAATTTGCCAAAAGCCATTCAAAATCCGCTGGCCGTATTCCGTAGCGCTACGCACTTGGGAAGTTATGTCATAATGACGGAAATAGAACATCAGGGGAAAAATTATGTGGTGGCGCTGGAAGCCAACAGAAAGCAGGGAAAGATTGAGGTTAACAGCATTAGAAGTATCCACTACCGAAATTCAAATGCTCATATTGCTAACTGGATTAGCGAAGACTTGCTGGAATATGCGGACAAAAAGAGAATGTCCGAATGGCTTTCCAAACAGCGGTACAATTCCGCTGACGTTAGAAAACTGTTCGGACACGCCGCAAAGGTAATACAAAATTTCGAGAATCCCGAACTGCCGGGTGCAAAATTTCAGAAAAGCGCAGCGGAACAGGAATTTAGCCCTCTTACTCCAAAACAGCTTCACGACTGGGCCGGGTGGCTTAAAAAAATAAAGCTGGCAAAAGATGTGGTTATTGACCGGCAAAAGATGCGTGAATACCTCGAAGAACATTTGGGGCAGCCTGTCCGCCTTATGTCCACATCCAAAGGCGAGGTGTTGGGCTTTGTAACGGAAGACGGCGTTGTGTATCTTGATCCCGACATGGCAAACGCCAACACTCCGGTACACGAGTTCGGGCATTTGTGGAACAGTTATATACGGAAATACAATAAGCCGCTGTGGAAAAAAGGCTTGGAGCTGGCAGGGCAGACGGGGCTGTTTGCGGAGATAAAGGCGTCCCCCGAATCTTTCGGGCTGAAGAAAAACGCTGCGGACGATGCTGTTGCCGACGAGGTACTCGCAAGGCTTTACGGCAACAGGGGGGAGAATGTGTTCAAAGAAAAGGGTATTGGAGAAAAGCTCCTTGCATGGGTTCGCGAGGTATGGGAGTGGATAGGTAGCCGTCTGGGTATTCGCGGCCTTGCGCCGGAGCAGATACAGAATCTGACGCTCGAACAGTTTGTTGACGGCGCGGTTGCCGATATTCTTTCGGGAAAGCCGGTCGAAGGGTTGCCTTTCGGGGTGTCAAAGAGGCTTCGGGATAAAAAGACGGATGTTCACGGCCCTGCAAAACGGGACAGTTACGATTTTGACGTGTCGGGTATTACGGAGGCAAACGCGCAGGAAATGAAGCGCATCAAGGATGTTGCGGTGAAAAGCGGCACGTTTATGAAGGCTCCCAACGGTAAGGCTACAAAACTGAATGAGCGGCAGTGGTTGCAGGTGCGCACCAAAGCGTTTAAGAAATGGTTTGGGGATTGGGAAGTAGCGAATAAACTGGCGCTGATTGAAGACATGGCCGCTACAGAAATAAAGCCGCACAGTTTGACCGGCGGGCAACTTTTTGAAGTGTACAAATCCCTTGCGAATGGAAAGAATAAATTCGATAACAGAGAAGTACGTTTTGTAAATAATACATTCGGAAAGATTATCAGGCACAGGGGAGTTGATTCAAGACAACTTATTCCCCTCCTAAAAGATGTTTTCGATAATTCCGTGCCTTTATACTCGGAAGCCGAACAGGTAAAAGAGGGACATAAAAAACATACGAACTTTAAAGGATACAGTCATTATTTAGGAAAAATCACTCTTAATAAAAAAGAGTATTATGTACGTTTTACTGTCCAGGAACTGGATGCCAAACCCAAAACATTGAGGGACGGGTTTGTGCCTGATGAAATGCACTCCACCTTTATTAGCGACGTGGACATATACGAAAAGCCCATTGATACTCCCGTAAACTCCCAGATTATTAGCAGGGCAACGACAGAGCCGGTCAATGGACTTCCGGATGCAAAGTTACAGCAATTTTTTGAAAACGCAAGAGAAGCGAGGGAAAATTCGTCAAAAGTAGTTGATGAGAACGGCGAGCCGATGGTGGTTTATCATGGAACAAATGCTGATTTTACGGTTTTCGACAAAAGCAAAGTAGGGCAAAATTTCAAAGCAGACAATAACGGATTTTTCTTTTCAAGCGAAAAGGGGGATATAAAATTTCCATATTACGGCGGAATTGGTTACGCTCAAAACGCTGTAGAAAAAAACGGCGGAAAAGCCACTGTTATTGCTGCATTTGTGAATTTAACAAATCCTAAAATAATAAAAGGAAACAGCGATGGCGCAGGCATAATTAGCTTGATTGAGGGTTTAGACAGCGGTTATATATATGACAATGGCGCATATCGCCCGACAGGGAAAAACAGGAATATCGAAGACGCGACAGATAACGGCAATGACGGTGTTTTGGTAATAGATGAATACGACACGCCAAACGAGAGTATAGTTGTCGCTTTCAATCCTTCACAAATAAAATCCGCGACAAACAACAACGGGGATTTTGACGAAAAGAACGACGACATACGCCATCATTTTATCGGCGAAAAAGGAGCGGGAAATCTGGATAAAACAGACATATCCATTAAAAACGAAACGGCAAGACTGGACTACATTGACCGTTACGAAGCGGGATCGGAATTGCGGAAAACACTCGGGAACGCGGGCTATCGTGCTAAATTCACCGCACATAATACCGTAATACTGTTTCATGGGAGTTCTTCTGAAAATATATCCAAAATCAGAAAGGCGGGACTTTCGGAACAGTCATTCCTTGCTTCTTCAAAAAAAGAAGTTGACAAACATGTTTCGGCCAAACGTAAAAACAATGAAATAATAGAAATACAGGTTGATCCCCGCGATATAGATTTCTCCACAGGAACAAATGAATACTACGCTCCCGACGGATTGGCGCCCGGCATGGACGGGGTATGGGCTTCGCCTAAACGGATTGAGGCAATGCGGAAAAAAATGGAGGCTACCACACGCATGGACAATCTCGGTGTTGCCCGCAAAATGGAAACGTCGGGCAAAGACGCGAAATCCATTAAGATGGCTACGGGATGGGAACGCGGAGCAGACGGGGAATGGCGGTATGAGATTCCGGACACGCGGGTTGAAACAGACATGCTTGATAAAGAGCGCGGCACGTTTGCCGGAAAATTAGCCGATATATTGAACGGACAAGAACTGTTTAGCGCATATCCCGGTTTGCGCAATTCGGAAGTCTATATAGCCCCCCGCCCGTTG
>JAIRSN010000190.1 GCA_031255425.1 Dysgonamonadaceae bacterium | reverse complement strand
CCGGCTCGCGCCGGAAACGCAAATGTTAACGAAAAAACGTTTCCGGCGCGCGCCGGAATCGCAAATGAGAACTCCAAAACGTTTCCGGCTCGTGCCGGAATCGCAAATGAGAACTCCAAAACGTTTTCGAGTGAAACTCGAAATCATGAATGTTAACGCCGGGACGATTTCCGGGTACCCGGAAATCGCTAATGAGTACTCCGGGACGTTTTCCGGGTAATCCGGAAATCGCCGTCGCCAACCCGCAGGATTGGAGACGCAGCCGCTTTTATTTTACACCTTATATATATAGGTATAGGAAGATGATACATGCGCGGATGTTTCATCACATCCTATATACAGGTGAAAGTGCCGCCGCCAAAAAATAAAGGAAGCTGTGCCGCCGTCTCTAATAAATAAATACTATCTTTGCAGCATTAAAAAATCGAAACAAAGAAAATATTTATTCCGATACCATCAATAAAAATAAAAAATCATGACAGTAGTTGATCGTTTCTTAAAGTATGTATCCTTTGATACGCAATCGGACGAAGAATCCGAAACCACTCCCAGTACGGAAAAGCAATGGGCGCTGGCTAAGGCGCTTAAAGCTGAAGTCGAAGCCTTGGGCTTGACCGATGTCTCGCTCGACGAAAATGCGTATTTAATGGCTACCTTGCCTGCCAATACGCCGGCGAAATTGCCTACAATCGGGTTTATTGCCCATATCGATACCAGTCCCGACATGGCGGGAGGCAGTGTTAAGCCGCGTATCGTCGGGAATTACGACGGGAAACCCATCGTCCTGAACCGGGAAAAAAACATCGTCCTCTCGCCGGAAATGTTCCCCGAATTGCTGAACCACACCGGCGAAGACCTGATCGTCACCGACGGGACCACCCTCCTCGGCGCCGACGACAAAGCCGGCATCGCCGAAATCCTGACCGCTGTCCAGTACCTGATCGAGCATCCGGAAATCAAACACGGCAAGGTGCGCATCGCTTTCAATCCCGACGAGGAAATCGGAATGGGCGCCTCCAAGTTTGATGTGGAGAAATTCGGTTGCGACTGGGCGTACACCGTCGACGGCGGAGAGGTGGGCGAACTGGAATACGAAAATTTCAATGCCGCCACCGCCAGCATCGAAATAAAAGGGCTCAACGTCCACCCCGGATACGCGAAAAACAAAATGCGCAACGCCGGACTTATCGCCATGCAGTTCGCCGCCATGCTTCCCCCGCAGGAAACGCCCGAACATACCACCGGTTACGAGGGATTTTACCACCTGATCGGAATCACCGGCACCATCGAGGAAGCGTCGCTCTTTTATATCATCCGCGACCACGACCAGAAGAAGTTCGAACAGCGGCTGAACCGGTTCACCAAAATCACGCAGTACCTGAACAGCGTTTACCCGTCCAACACCATCGAGTTGAATATCAAACAGCAATACCGCAACATGCGCGAAATTGTCGAGCAGAAAAAACATATCATCGATTTGGCGGAAGACGCCATGAAGGCTGCCGGTGTGACGCCGCTCATCCGCCCGATACGCGGCGGGACGGACGGTGCGCAACTCTCCTTCAAAGGATTGCCCTGCCCGAATATTTTTGCCGGGGGGATGAACTTTCACGGACGTTACGAATGGATTCCCGTCCAGTCGATGGAAAAAGCCGTGCGGGTCATTGTGAAAATCATTGAAAAATTACCACAAAAATAAATACAACCGTTATGAAAAAAACGCCATTTACAGCGACACACTATGCGCTCGGAGCAAAGATGCACGAGTTTGCAGGGTACGACATGCCGATCGAATATTCGGGCATTATTGACGAACATAACACCGTCGTCCAGCGGGTCGGCGTGTTCGACGTCTCCCACATGGGCGAGTTTTGGGTGAAAGGACCCAAGGCTTTCGCACTGGTACAGAAACTGACGACCAACGACGTCGCGCTGATCCCCGTCGGCAAGGTGCAATACACCTGCTTCCCGAACGAGACGGGCGGAATTGTCGACGACCTGCTCGTTTACCATTACGAAGAAGAAAAATACCTGCTGGTAGTCAACGCTTCCAATATTGAAAAGGATTGGAACTGGTGCGTGAAAAACAACACCGAAGGCGCCGAACTGGAAAATGCGTCCGACCATACGGCGCAGTTGGCGGTTCAGGGTCCGGACGCGCTGAAAACCTTGCAGAAGCTGACGGACACGGACCTGACCGCCGTTCCCTATTATACGTTTGTTACGGGGAAGATTGCCGGCATCGACAACGTCATTATTTCCAACACCGGCTACACCGGTTGCGGAGGCTTCGAACTGTATTTTTACCCGCAACACGCCGCCGTCCTCTGGAAAGCGATATTTGAAGCGGGGGCGGAGTTCGGCATCAAGCCTGCCGGACTGGGCGCCCGCGATACGCTGCGGTTGGAAGCCGGATTCCCACTCTACGGCAACGAGTTGAACGACACAACCTCGCCCCTGCAAGCGGGATTGGGCTGGATCACCAAATTCACGGAGGGAAATCCGTTTATCGCCCGTCCGCTGCTGGAAAAAGAGAAGGCAAACGGTTCGCCGCGCCGGTCGGTCGGCTTCGAGATGGTCGGCAAGGGCATTGCCCGCCACGGCTACGAGATTGTCAATTCCGCCGGCGAAGTCGTCGGAACGGTCACCTCGGGAACCCTCTCGCCCGCCACCAAAAAGGCGATCGGCTTCGGATCCGTCCGTCCGGAATATGCGGCGTTGGGCGCCACGTTCTTCGTCCGCATCCGCAACAAAGACATCGAAGCGACGGTCGTCAGGCCGCCTTTCCGGAAAAAATAAAAACAACCCGGCGGTGCGCGGAAAAGCGTTTGTGCTTCCCGCGTGCCGCCAAATAATTACTTTTGCAACAAATTTTTAATAGTATCAGACAATGGTTCCATACAAAGTATTTTCAGGCACAAGTTCCCGCTACCTGGCGGAGAAGATAAGCAAAGAGTTAAACTGCTCCCTCGGGCAAATGAACGTCGAACGGTTTGCCGACGGCGAGTTTTCGGTATCTTACGAAGAATCCATTCGCGGGTACCACGTGTTCCTTATTCAGTCGACGATTCCCAACGCCGACAACCTGATCGAATTGCTGTTGATGATCGACGCCGCGAAACGGGCTTCCGCCAAGTCGATTATCGCCGTCATCCCCTACTTCGGCTGGGCGCGCCAGGACCGGAAGGACAAACCGCGCGTAGCGATCGGCGCCAAGCTGGTGGCGGATTTGCTCAGCAGCGCCGGCATCAACCGACTGATCACGATGGATTTGCACGCCGACCAGATTCAGGGGTTCTTCGACGTTCCGGTCGATCACCTCTACGGTTCTTCCGTCTTTATAGAAGAAATGAAAACCTGGGACCTGGAGAATGCGGTCATCGCCACTCCCGACGTGGGCGGCACGAAACGGGCGAATGCCTATGCCAAACACCTGAATATGCCGATGGTGATCTGCTACAAATTGCGCCAGAAAGCCAACGAAATTTCGTCGATGGAAATTATCGGCGACGTGAGCGGCATGGATGTGATCCTGGTCGATGATATTGTGGATACGGCGGGGACGATCTCCAAAGCTGCCAACCTGATGATCTCGAAAGGCGCCCGTTCGGTCCGGGCGATCGCGTCCCACCCCGTGATGTCCGACCCGGCGTCGATGCGAATCGATCAGTCGTCGTTGTCGGAAATTATTTTTACCGACAGTATCCCGTATTCCAAAAAGAGCGAAAAGGTGAAGATTATTTCCGTCGCGAAGCTGTTTGCAACCGCCATCCTGCGCGTGTGCAACAACGAATCCATCAGTTCCCTTTACCTGATTTAAGCACTACAATTGCATTTTTTGTTTGAGCAATTTATATCCCGCAGCGCTGGCTTTCAAGCCGGCGCCGGTTTTGAGTTGTATGCGGTACGTTTCCCGCTCGTAGAGTTCGATTTTGGAAATGTGTTCGATGTTGACGATAAACGAGCGGTGGATCCGGACAAAAGTGTCGTCCGGCAAGTGGGTTTCCCAGTATTTCATGGTTCTGTCCTTTAAGTATTTGCTTTCCAGGGTGTGGATGACGACGTAGTCGCCGTTGGCCTCGATATAGAGAATCTGGCGCACCGGAATGGAATAAATTTCCTGCCGCTTTTTGACGCTGATCCGCGTCAGTTTTTCCTTCGGCGCCGAAACCGGTTCCAGGTTTTCGATCGCCTTTTCTTTTTCCTTTAATTTCGAAGACGTAAAACTCAGGTAATAAACCTGTACGAAAACAATATACGCCATCAACCCGAACAGGATGCGGACGGGCAATATTTCCCGGAAAAAAGGCGGGTAAAGCGGGTCGCCGGACAATGCCAGGCTGCTCAGCAGGTAGCCGAACCCCAGCCAGACGGCGGACGAAATCAACCAGAGCAGGACGTGGAACAGGACGAACAGGGGGATGCTCAGCACGTTCCGGTAATAGCCGAGCGGATAGCCTGCCCCCAGGATGCACGCTGCCTGCAAAGCGTTCACGATAAAGGCGTCGTAGCAATAGCGGTTGAAAAAGTCCCACTGGAAATAATATCCGACCAACGAGGACTGGACGATCATCACCGCCAGCCAAAGGCAGATATAAACGAGACGGGACTGTATCGTTTGTAAAAACGGATTATTCATAACACCTGATTTCTCCTCCTCCGAACACGCTTTCCAGTTCCAGGACCACGGTTTTCCCTTTCGCTGCCTGCTGGATAACGCTGCGGGGACGGTTGTCGACAAAATCGCCGAATATGCCTGCTTTCTGAATCACGGTGTTCCATTCTTCCGGAATGTAAAGCGCAATGCCGCTGAAGACCGATTCTACTTTGATGTGTATCGCTTCGACTTCTTCCGACAATTCGACCTGCGAAAAATCCAGCTCTATCCCGCTGAAAACGGCTTCTATCTCTACCCGCTTGATTTTCCCGTGGTTCCATTTCTCTTTCGATCCGGTGAAGACGTAGCTTCGCTTGACGGTTCCGTCTTCGTTGATGATGGTTTCTTCGAACGGCACGTTGTTCAGGTGCCGCAAGTATTTGCGCTTAAAGGCGATGCAATCCGGTTCTTTTTTCCGGAAGGCGATCACTACAAAATAAATGCCGGCAAAGATAATCAGCAGCGGGACGAGTATCCGGCTCAGTTCGGCATTGAATATCTTGGGCAACAGGAAGGCGGCGCCGATAAAGATGAGGATCATTCCTGCGCGTTGGTTCCGGTGTCCGCTTTTCCGGTCGAAGAGGAAGACGGTGCCGATGGCTATCAGTAGCATTTGCCAGGAAATCACCAGGCGGTGGACTGCCGCGGGCAGGTATCCCAGGTTGTTGAACAGCAGGTATACGCCCAGCATCACGATGATTATTCCGATGATGATTTTTTTCATAAAGGGTGTTTTTTTATAAAGTAAATGATTTTTTTGTATGCAAATGTAATCGGATTTGCGTAGTTATCCAATGTTAAGCCTGTTTTTTCGATAAACAAGCGATTTCCCCCGGCAGACACGCAGTGTCTTTTATATTTTGGGAAGGCAGTTCCCATATACACAGCAGATACACCGCACTCCTTTAAAATTATAAAAGCGGCTGCGCCGCCGCCGCAAAATTGAATTGTTAAATGTTAATTGAATTGTTAAATGCTAATTGTTAATAAACCTTTACTTCTTTTTTTATCTCAAAATGGCTTTCGGGATACCCCTGAAAGCGTTTATGGGATCTGCGAGGCGTGTACGAGGTAATCCCGAAAACGTGAATGTTCACGCCGGGACGTTTTCGGGACATCCCGAAAACGTGAATGTTAACGCCGGGAAGTTTTCGGGATAGCCCGAAAACGTGAATGTTAACGTCGGAACGTTTCCAGGGTGACCCTGAACTCGTGAATGAGTACTCCGGGACGAGTTCCGGGTCACCCGGCGGCGGAAAAACCTCATTTCTACCTAATTTTGAGGCGCAGCCTCTTTTATATTTTTGGGCGGCAGTGCGTTTTTGGGATTGTCCCAAAATCATGTTGGAGTACTCATTCACGTTTTTGGGACTGTCCCGAAATCATCTTGGAGTACTCATTCACGTTTTTGGGACTATCCCGAAAACAGGTTTTTGTTAACATTTGCGTTTTTGGGACTGTCCCGAAAACATGTTGGAGTACTCATTTGCGTTTTTGGGACTATCCCGAAATCATAAATTTGTTAACATTCGCGTTTTTGGGATTCCCCCGAAAACGCCTCGCAGATTCCATAAACGCTTTCAGGAGTATCCCGAAAGCCATTTTTAGATAAAAAAAGAAGTAAAGGTTTATTAACAATTAGAAATTAACAATTCAATTAACATTTAACAATTCAATTTTTATGGGGAAGCAATGTTCCTATGTGCAGCTAAGCAGATTACCATGCTTCTTTAGAATATAAAAGACACTGCGTGTCCGGCGCAATTTTTTTAATGAGTATGATACATTTATCACGCTATTTTGGGAAATATTAGCGCCCCCGTTCAATTTTTTCTCACGACATTTGTTCCACTGAACTATAGATATTCATTTAAAAATAAAAACAAAAGACATTATGAAAGAAAGAATCATACTCCTGATGTTACTCTGCCTGACCATTGTTCCGAACGGTTCGGCGAAGCAGTATTTCATCGCCCCCAATGGCAACGACGCTCAGGAAGGAAGCCTCGAAGCGCCCTTTTCCGGTTTTGAAAAAGCATACGGGCTGGCGGTTCCGGGCGACACGATTTACGTCCGGGGCGGCACCTACACCGTCTCCACCATGTGGAAGATGAGCAAGCCCGGAACGCTCGAAAACTACTATA
>JAIRSN010000174.1 GCA_031255425.1 Dysgonamonadaceae bacterium | reverse complement strand
GCTTCCCCGTGGGAAAGCCTCTTCCTTATATATAAACCGCCCGTTGCGGACGGGAGCGGAGCGTCTGACCTCACGCGCTCCGCACCTTGTTCGATATTCAATCGTTGTAAGTCGGGAGGTGGGAATGTTCCTGCGCATAGCGCATCATCTGTTCGGCGTAACCCTCCGTGTAGGACACTTTCACGTCCGTGATGTTTCCGTCGGCGTCTTTCACCGCTTCGTAAACAGGATTGACGAACCCTTTGTAGGGCGCAATGTTCAGTTTGCGGTAGCGCTCCAGCACTTCCCCGTGCAACTGAGGATCGACTTTCACGGCGTAACGTTCGACCAAGTCTTTCGCGCCTTCAAAGTCGCCTTCCGACTTAATCCGCTGAATTTCCGCCAATAATTGCCCGATTAAGGTACGCATCCGGTCGTAGTCGTTGATGACGACGAACGTCTTGCCGTTTTCCTTTTTCCATTCAATGACATTGTCGGCCAGCCCCTGTTCAAAAACCCAGCGGGCAATCAGGGCACGGTTGCGCATGTGGGCTTCCTCGATGTCCTTCCCCGGTTCGATCCGCGACAACTGCGTCATCAGCCCGTTCATGATGTACTTATAATATTCGGCTTTGTAGGCTTCCTTGTCATCCAACAGTCCCAGTTCGAGCATTTTGGCATCGGCGATGTAATACAGTCCGAAAAGGTCGGCGCGCGCCTCTTCGATGGTCGAACCGTAGACTTTCAGTGCGTCCTGATCCACTCCCGGCAGCAGTTGCCCGGAAGCATGACCCAGGCACTCGTGCAAATCGGTGTGCAAATTGTCGGTTTGGGAACCGTATTTCTTCATCAGTTCCTTTTCGTAAGGACAGCAGACAAATTCGTCGTTAAATCCGCTTCCGGCAGCCGCTTTGTCGTAGGCTTCCGTGATGTTGACGATGGTGACGGACTTCGAACCGAAATCCTTCCGTATCCAGTTGGAATTGGGCAGGTTGATACCGATGGGTGTTGCCGGGTAGCAATCGCCTCCCAGCATCGTTGCCGTGATCGCTTTCGCGCTGATGCCCTTCACTTCGCTTTTCTTAAATTGCGCAGCCACAGGCGAATGATCTTCAAACCACTGCGCGTTTTCGCTGATGATTTTCGTCAGTTTGGTGGAATTTAAATCCTTGAAATTGACCACCGATTCCCAGCTTGCTTTGATGCCCAGTGCGTCGCCGTAGGATTCGGTAAACCCGTTGACAAAATCCACCAGCGATTCGGTATCTTTCACCCATTCAATGGAATAGGCGTCGTATTTTTTCAGGTCGCCCGTTTTGTAAAAATCCGTCAGCAGGTCGATTACCCGTTTCTGCTGCTCGTTTTCCGCATAGCGGGACGCTTCTTCCAACCAGTAGACAACCCTTTCGATGGCAGGCGAATAAAGTCCGCCGACCCGGTAGACTTCCTCCGTCAACCGCCCGTTCTTTTTCACCAGCCGGCTGTTTAAGCCGTAGGGAACCGGCGAGGGGTCTTTGGGGTCTTTCATGGCATTGTAAAACGCCTCCACTTCTTTCTGGGTAACACCTTCGCCGTAATAATTGTTGGCGGAAGCGACAATCACATCCTGTTGGCTGTCCTGCGTCACCTTTTTCGCATAAAGCGCCGGATCGAACAAAACCGGCGTTATTTCGGCAAGAAATGCATCGACGGATTGCCCTTCCCGCACGGGAACAACGGCCTCAGGAAGGCTTTTCACGGCTGCGGCGAAAAATTCCGGCGAAAATCCCGGCAGGAACTTTTCCTCCCCATAATGGTGGTGAATGCCGTTGGAAAACCACACGCGCTTCAGGTAAACCAGAAATTCCGCGTAGTCCGTGCCGGTTTTATCGCCGGTGTAGTGGGTGTAAATGGCCTCCAGCGTCCGGCGAACCGCCAGATTGTAGCGGTTGTTCTGGTCGTAGAGGATGTCGCGCCCCTCCAACGCCGCCTCATTCAGGCAGTAAATCAACTGTTTCTGGTTCAGGGACAGGCTGTCCCAATCGGCCACCCGGTAGCGGAGAATGCCCAAATCGGCAAACTGCTCCACGTTGTAATTAAAATCTTCCTTTTCGCTCGTTCCGCAAGCAAAATACATAAAAACTGTCAGCATAATAAAAAATGTCTTTTTCATACTTTTATATTCTTTTGTTAATTTGGAGTTTATTATTTTTTCAGGCAAAGATAAATGAAAATTTCCATATTCCCCAACACCGGACGGCGGGCAGGAGCGCCTCGATGCTTTCCGTACGCCTGTGAGAAAGAGGGCGATACTAAAATGCGTCATGAATTTAAACGCTTTATCTAATTATTTGATACAAAAATATTTGCTTGAAGGCAGGGGAATCCCGTATTTTTGCACCGGTAATAATCGCGATTAAGTACGGATAAGAACAGATTAGAACTAAATGAGTGGAGACCGAAGATAAAACGGTCGGAACGAATGAAAAAAGATTAGCGATTAAATGGAAAAGGGGATCGTTGCAGTATCAGCGCTTGTTAATTAAAATCTTACTGCAACGAAGCATATCCGGCAATGGCAGAGACAACTTTTTGAGTAATGAATGGTAAATTAGGGGAAGAACATTTGTTATTCATTACTCAAATAAATTTCATTTCTCATGTTTATATAATGGTGTGGTTGTCTCTGCCGGCACCGGGTTAATCAAACCAACGACGCCCGCGCAAGGATTATAAGTGCGCGCAGGAACAGCAGGAATAGGTGCGTGAGGGATATAAACTTGCACAGGAAAAATAGAAATAGGTGCGAGAAATATGCAGATACCCGCGTAAGAGATAGAAACAGGTATAGAAAATGTAGAAATGCCTGCATTGGATGTAGAGATCAGTACGGAAAATGAATAAATACCTGTGTGAGAAATATAAATTGGAAACAATGCAACAGGGAAAGAAGAAAAAGAAATTAATTTATGTGCTGTTGATGTTTGTCGCGTTGCATGCGGCGGGCGTAAAGGCACAGGTGATTATAGGAGAAAGCGCCAGCGGGGAACCGCACGCAGGAGCGATTCTGGATTTGTCGCCCGCCGCGGGAATGAATCAGGGTTTGCTGTTGCCGAATGTGGCATTAGAGCCGGTCGCGACCGAGTTTGCGCTGTTGCCGTTCGGTACGCCGGACTTAAAAAGGATCATGCAACGGGCGGCCGGCATGTTGGTTTACAACACGGCGCACACGCTGCACGGCAGGGGCATTTATGTCTGGAGCGGCGTTGCGTGGATGTCGCTCAACAACAATCCTTGCCCTGCAATGACCGAAGACCGTGAAGGGAATCGCTATCTTGTCGGGGATTTCGGCCTGGCGGGTTGCTGGATGACCCAGAACCTGAGGTCGACCTACAATGATGTCATGCTTCAGGGCACGATCACGCAGGGAATCAATCAGGAGAACAGCCTCACCGCGAAATATTATTCCTATCCGAACAACGACCTGAACATCGCGAATCCCAATAATCACCCGGAATACGGGCTACTCTATACTTGGGCGGCAGCGACGAACGGGCAGGCGGCAACCGCCGGGCAACACATTCAGGGAATCTGCCCGCGCGGGTGGCACGTGCCGAGCAAAGCGGAATGGCTTGCGCTGGAAGCGGAAATAGCAAGCGACATCAACCTGCGTTATTCAACCTGTCCGGAGGAAGGAGCGCCCGCGACGAAAATGAAAAGCGTAAAGCCGGTGTACAACGAAAACAATGCGACCAACGGCCAGAGTTATGCAAGCGACGAAAACGGTTTCGACGCACTGCTCTTAGGCACCACTACGGGCGATTGGGGTACCGATGCCTGCATCTGGAGCAGCTCGGACGCCACCGCCGGCAAAGCA
>JAIRSN010000161.1 GCA_031255425.1 Dysgonamonadaceae bacterium | reverse complement strand
CGGCAAAAACATTAAAAAAAAGAAAACCAACGCCGCCTTTGTGGAAAAATGCCGGAGCATTTAACAAATAGCGACGTTGGTCGAACAAAAAAGTATGGTTACTTGAACCGGTTCACACCGGAACGATTTACGATACGCGCTCGATGCTGCGTTTGATAAACTTGCTTAGCGCCTCGCCTTTCAATAATCCGTTGGAAAGCAACGCTAAATCAACTAACTGGTGCAACATATCCTTCGTATTCTCTTTGTCGGCTTCGATTTTTTTCACCGCCGGCGCGTCCAGGTTGACGGTCAGGGTGTAGGACACCGGCATATCGCCGTAGAAATTCATCCCCGGCTGCATCTCTGCCATCTCTTTCATCCGGCGCATAAACTCGTTCTGGGTGACGGTCACCGGGCTTGCTTTCTCGCCCAGATGCTCGAAGCCTACCACAAAATCGGTCTTCTCCATCGGGGGAAGCGCCGCCTTGAATGTTTCGATAAGAGCGTTCCGCTCGTCTTCCGTTAATTCGACCGCCTTGTTTTCGCTCTTTTTAATCAGATTATCAATCACATCCGAATCGACCCGGACAAACCGCGTTTTCTCCAGTTTCGTTTCCAGCGTGTTCATAAAATGATTGTCTAACTGGCCGTCCATCACCAACACATCGTAGCCCTTTTCTTTCGCTTCGTCGATATAGGCATACTGATCTTCTTTGTTGGTCGTATATAAATAGATGATAGACTTGTCCTTATCGGTTTGATTGGCCTCGACCAGCATTTTGTATTCCTCCAGCGTGAAAACCTTTTTCGCTACATCTTCGAGCAGCACAAATTTCAGGGCGCGTTCGCCGAATTTTTCGTCCGTAATCAGGCCGTATTCGATAAAAATCTTCAGGCTGTTCCATTTTTCTTCGAATTGCGGGCGGTCGTTTTTGAATATTTCGTCCAAACGGTCGGCGACTTTCTTCGTGATGTAGGTGGAGATTTTCTTCACATTGCCGTCCGATTGCAGATAGGAGCGGGACACGTTCAGCGGGATGTCGGGCGAGTCGATGACGCCGTGCAACAGGGTCAGAAATTCCGGCACAATCCCTTCGACCGAATCCGTCACGTAGACCTGATTGCTGTAAAGCTGGATTTTGTTCTTCTGCAACTCAATGCCGCTTTTCACCTTCGGGAAATACAGGATGCCGGTCAGGTTGAACGGATAATCGACATTTAAATGAATCCAGAACAGGGGATCTTCGCTGAACGGATAGATTTCCTTGTAGAACCGGATGTAATCCTCGTCGGTCAGTTCCGCCGGCTTCCGGGTCCACAACGGGTTCGTGTCGTTGATGATATTGTCCTCGTCCGTTTCGATGGACTTGCCGTCTTTCCATTCGGTTTTTTTCCCGAAGGCGATCGGAACAGGGAGGAAACGGCAGTACTTTTTCAGCAAACCTTCAATCCGGTGCTTTTCGGCAAACTCCTTGTTTTCGTCGTCGATATAAAGGATAATATCCGTCCCGCGATCCTCTTTCCGCGTTTCGGTCAGGGTGTATTCCGGCGATCCGTCGCACACCCATTTCATCGCCACCGCATCCTCTTTGCAGGATTTGGTGATGATTTCCACTTTCCGGGAAACCATAAAGGCGGAGTAGAAGCCCAAGCCGAAGTGACCGATAATCGAGTGGGCGTCGTCCTTGTATTTGTCCAGAAAATCGTTTGCGCTGGAGAAGGCGATTTGATTGATATACCGGTCAATCTCGTCGGCAGTCATCCCGATTCCCCGGTCGGAAATGGTCAGCGTTTTCTTCTTTTCGTCGAGGCTGATCCGGATGGACAAGTCGCCCAGTTCGCCGGTAAACTCACCGACCGATGCAAACGTTTTCAACTTCTGGGTTGCATCCACGGCGTTGGAAACCAGTTCGCGAAGAAATATCTCGTGGTCGCTGTATAAAAATTTTTTAATAACAGGGAAAATGTTCTCAGTCGTCACACCTATGTGACCGCTTTGTTTTTTGTTGTTCATCTTTTTATTCTGATTTTATTACGATTAATAACTGACATTTTGTCTTGTTCAGGTTGTTTGTTCTGTTTGTTCGTTTTCCGCCACACGCAGGCAGACCGCCTGGTTTTCCTTGTCGAAATCGACCCGTATCACGTCGCCTTCCCGGACGCCGGACTTGATAATCATTTCGGCGAGTTCATTTTCCAAATACTTCTGGATGGCGCGTTTCAGCGGCCTTGCGCCGAATTGGACATCATAGCCTTTCGATGCGATAAACTCCTTGGCTTCGTCGGCAATAAGCAGCCGGTAGCCCAAGGCTTCGAGCCGTCCGTAGAACTCTTTCAGTTCGATGTCGATAATCCGGTGAATGGATTCTTTGTCCAACTGGTTGAACATGATAATATCGTCCACGCGGTTCAGGAACTCCGGCGCGAACGTTTTCTCCAGCGCTTTTTGTATCACATGGTGCGCATATTCCTTGTCGCCGACTTTGTTTCCGCCGGTATCGAATCCGATGCCTTTGCCGAACTCTTTCAGTTGGCGGGTTCCGACATTCGAAGTCAGGATAAGAACGGTGTTTTTGAAGTCGATGCGGCGACCCAGGCTGTCCGTCAGGCGGCCTTCGTCCAACACTTGCAGCAGCAGGTTGAACACATCCGGATGCGCTTTTTCAATTTCGTCCAGCAGGATGACCGAATAGGGTTTGCGCCGGACTTTCTCCGTCAACTGTCCGCCGTCTTCGTAGCCGACGTACCCCGGAGGCGCCCCGATCAGCCGGGAAACCGTGAATTTCTCCATATATTCCGACATGTCGATGCGGATCAGCGTGTCGACCGAATCGAACAGGTATTCCGCCAGCTTCTTTGCCAGGTAGGTTTTTCCCACCCCCGTCGGTCCTAAGAACATAAACGTTCCGATGGGCTTGTTGGGGTCTTTCAACCCGATGCGGTTGCGTTGGATGGCTTTCACAATCTTTTGGATGGCGTCGTCCTGCCCGATGATATTGGATTTGAGGGAGGACTCCATTTCCAGCAGTTTCTGGTTTTCGGCTTTCGCAATCCGCTGAACCGGCACGCCCGACATCATGGCGACCACTTCGGCTACCTTGTCGCCGTCTACCACCTGGCGGTTTTCCTGCAATTCTTCTTCCCACCTGGCTTGCAAGGCTTCCAGTTTGAGCATCGTGTCCCGTTCCTGGTCGCGGTAGCTGGCGGCTAATTCGAAATCCTGCGACTTGACCGCCTGCAACTTCTTTTGCCGGATGATTTCGACCAGTTCCTCCGTCTCCTCAATCACTTTCGGGACGACGATGTTGGAGATATGGGTCCGCGAACCGGCTTCGTCCAGCGCGTCGATGGCTTTGTCCGGGAAATTCCGGTCGCTGATGTAGCGGTCTGTCAGCTTCACGCACAGTTGAATGGCTTCTTCCGTGTACATCACGTTGTGATGGTCTTCGTATTTGGGTTTGATATTTTCCAGTATCCGGCAGGTTTCCTCCGCCGTGGTCGGGTCGACGATAATCTTCTGGAAGCGCCTTTCCAGCGCGCCGTCTTTCTCGATGCTTTTGCGGTATTCATCCAGCGTCGTGGCGCCTATGCATTGGATTTCGCCCCGCGCCAACGCCGGTTTCAGCATATTCGCCGCATCCATCGATCCGGAAGCGCCGCCCGCCCCGACAATGGTATGGATTTCGTCGATAAAGAGAATGACGTCCGGATTTTTCTGCAACTCGTTCAGAATCCCCTTGACCCGTTCTTCGAACTGCCCCCGGTACTTCGTTCCCGCCACAATCGACGCCATGTCTAAGTTGACGACTCTTTTGTCGAACAGCACCCGGGACACTTTCCGTTGCACGATGCGGGTCGCCAATCCTTCCACGATGGCGGATTTGCCGACTCCCGGTTCCCCGATCAGTATCGGGTTGTTTTTCTTCCGGCGGCTCAGCACCTGCGCCAGCCGTTCGATTTCCTTTTCCCGCCCGACAATCGGGTCTAAGCGGTTTTCTTCCGCCGCCCTTGTCAGGTCTGTTCCGAAGCTGTCGATCATGGGCGTATCGCTCCCTTTGGCGCTTGGGTTGCTTCTCGTCCCCTCTTTCTGTTTGGCGTACGCTTCTTCTTCTTCCTCTTCTTCTTCGTATTCCGTCCCCATCTGCGGGACGTGTTCGCCTTTGGCTTCGAGGATGGCGTTGTACACTTTCCGGTAGTCTATATCGTGTGCTTTCAGGATGCGGAAAACCAACGACTCGTTGTCTTTCAACATCGCTAACAGCAGGTGTTCGGTGTCCGTTTCGGAACTGTCCAGGCGGGTGGATTCCAGTACGCTCAGGCGCAACAAGTTTTCGACGCTCTTGTCGATCGTCAACTGGTTTTCGGAAATGTAATCGCCTTCTTCATACATTTCGCGGTCTAATATTGATTTTAAGTTACCGGTGTTTATTCCTAAATACCGGATGATGGAGAAAGCCGTGTTGTGCGAGTCGCGCAGGATTCCCAGCAGGATGTGTTCGACTCCCACGTGCGAGTTGCGCAACCTTCCGGCTTCTTCCCGGCTGTACGTTAAAATCTCTTTTACCCGGTTTGAAAAATTCTTTTTCATACGTTTGTTTTTTATATCGTTTCGATTGCTAAATTTTCTCAAATAATATGCCATGCCCCGCAAAGGCATGCTGGTGTGCCATAATTTCAGTGGAATGTGTGCGGTGTATCGAATCTGCTTTTTCGTGAAACGTTCTACAAAAATACAATTTCTTTTTTATCCGGCGGCGCAGCCGCTTTTATAATTTGAGGCGCAGCCTCTTTTATATTTTAAAGGAGTACGGTGTATCTGCTTGGCTGCACATAGGAACATTGCTTCCCCATAAAAATTGAATTGTTAAATGTTAATTGAATTGTTAAATTCTAATTGTTAATAAACCTTTACTTCTTTTTTTATCTCAAAATGGCTTTCTGGGTATCCCTGAAAGCGTTTATGGAATCTGCGAGGCGTTTTCGAGGTAAACTCGAACTCGCAAATGTTAACAAATTCATGATTCCGGCGCGCGCCGGAAACGCAAATGAGTACTCCAAAACGTTTCCGGCTCGCGCCGGAAACGCAAATGAATACTCCAAAACGTTTCCGGCTCGCGCCGGAAACGCAAATGTTAACAAATTCATGATTCCGGCGCGCGCCGGAATCGCAAATGAGAACTCCGGAACGTTTCCGGTGCGTACCGGAAACGAGAATGAGTTCGCCGGAACGTTTCCAAGGTCACCTTTAAATCGTAAATTTCTACCCCGGGGGGTTATCCGGGTCCCCGGAATCCGCAAATGAAAACGCCGGGCGGTTTTCCGGGGACCCGGAAATCTAGAATGTTAACGCCGGGAGGTTTTCCGGGTACCCGGAAAT
>JAIRSN010000143.1 GCA_031255425.1 Dysgonamonadaceae bacterium | reverse complement strand
CTGGAGAAATGCGAAAGCGTCGAGAACCCCGTGGCGTAGGTAACTTCCGAAACCGAGAGCTTTTGAGTCGTCAGCAGCCAGGCGGCATGACGCAGGCGCATCACCTTAATATATTCGCTGGGGTTCTGGAGCGTCAACTCCTTCAATTTGCGTTGCAGTTGCGAGCGGCTCATCCCGATTTCCCGGCTGATCGTTTCCACCGACAGTTGAGGGTCGGCGATCCGCTCCTTCACGTATTTCTCGACTTTCTCCAGAAACTTCTCGTCCGTGTTCTTTATTTTGATCTGGTCGCCGTCGATGTCGAATTTCCCCTCGAATTTGTTTTTCATCATTTCCCGCAATTCGATCAGTTTCCGGATTCTCACCCGCAGGTGAGTGATGTTGAAAGGCTTGGGAATGTACGAGTCCGCCCCCATTTGCAGCCCCTCGACCCGTTCCTCGACCGACGTCCGCGCCGTGAGCATGATGATCGGTATGTGGCAGGTGTTTTCGTTCGTCTTCAACTTCTTGCAAAGGTCGAGCCCATTCATTTCGGTGATCGAGAGGTCTGTGATCACACAGTCGGGCAACTCCCGGAGGGCGATTTCCAGCGCCGACATACCGCTTTCCGTTTGCAGGATATTGTATTCGTCGCTTAGAATGCCGGAAATGTACGTACGTATTTCCAGGTCATCCTCCACAATCAGCAGCTTGCGTTTCCGTTTGCTCATCTTGCCGGAGCTTGCCGGGACGACCGGCTCGGTCAGCGACGGCTGCACGATCGTCGTCACATTAAGTTCCGAATGACCGTCCCGCCGTTCTTCCGGCTTCAGGTAGCGGTCGTCGAGCGGCAACGCGATGACAAACGTAGCCCCCTTTCCGGCATCCTCCACATAGATTTTCCCGTGGTGAATGTTCATCAGGCTGCGCGACAGGTGCAATCCGATGCCGGTCCCCATCCGGGTTTTGTTTTCGGAGCCGGGAATCTGGTAAAAACGGTCGAAGATCATTTCCCGGCATTCGCGGGGGATTCCCTTTCCCGAATCGGAAATGCGGATTTCCAACTCCTGCGCCGTCGTGCTGATCCGGACCCGGATCGTCCCCCCGTCGGGCGTATATTTGAACGCATTCGAAAGCACATTAAACAGCACCTTGTCCAACTTCTCCCGGTCGATCCGGATTTCCGGCAGGCGCGGCTCCGTTTCGAGCGTAAAATCGATGTTTTTCTCCTCCGACAGGTAATCGAAAGACGTCATAATCTCCCTTACCAGATCCGCCGCATGCGTCCTTTCCGCCTGCAAGCGGATCTGCCCCCGGTCCAGCTTGCGCATTTCCATAATCTGGTTGATCAGGCGCAAAATCCGTTGCCCGTTGCGGCTGACCAGCGTGAACGTCTTTTTCAGTTCGCCGTCGGTGGTCGTCGCCAGCAGGTGTTCGACCGGCGTCAGGATCAGCGTAAGCGGCGTCCGTATCTCGTGCGAAATATCGGTGAAGAATTGCAGCTTGGATTGCATCACCTGGTTGTCGCTTATCCTTCTCTGGTCTTCCTGCCTTTTCCGGATCCGGGTCAGGAGGACATTATACGCCAGGTAAACGGCGGCAAGGAGCGCGGCGAAATAAAACAGTTTCGCCCACCACGTCAACCAGACGGGCGGCGCGACGACGATTTCGATGCTGCGTTCCCGGTAATCCTCCGTGCCGGCGAGGCAGGCCTTTACGGTAAACCGGTATTTGTCGGGAGGCAGGTTGGTGTAAGTCACCATGCGGTTGTTGTTGCGGGGCAAGGTTTTCCAGGCATTGTCGAACCGCTCCATTTTCACCTGGTAGACGACGTTGTCCGGATTGTTGTATTCGATGCCGACAAAACCGATCGTAAACGACTTGATCGAATGATTCAACACGATACTGCCGGCATGGTCGATGTTTTTCACCAGCACCGGCGGGTCGCCCTGGTTGATTTTCACCTCCTCGTTGTAGATAAACAGGTGGGTAAATTTCAGGTTCAACAGCGGATGCGTAATCTTCTCCCGGAAAGGAAAGAAATAGGAAATACCGTTTACGCCGCCAAAGAAAATCTCGCCCGTCTGCGACTGCGCATGCGAGCTGCGCCGGAATTCGTCGTTGACCAGGCCGTCGCTGATGTAATAGTTCTTAAATTCCTTCGTCGCCGGATTGTAGTTCGACAGTCCCTTTCCGGTGCTGATCCACAGGTTGTTGTCGCGGTCGATTTCGATGCCGTAGATAGCCGAGTTGGACAGCCCGTCGACCTCCGTGTACGCCTTACATTCGCCCGATTTCAGGTCGATAAAGTTCAGCCCGAAGTTGGTACCCACCCAGACATTGTCGTCCCGGTCGCAGGCAAGCGCGTTGATGTCGTTGTTTGTCAGCTTTCCGTTTGCCACCGTGTAGTCGGTAAACGAATGGGCGGCGCGGTCGAAACAGTTCAGCCCGTTGATGCTTGTGCCGATCCACACGCGCCCGGACGCATCAAAGCGGATCGTCTGGACCGTATTGTTCAGTATCTGGTTGCCCGTTTTGAGCAAGTCGTACTGGAAGATCTCCATGCTTCCCGTCTCCGGATGGTAGATGCACAAGCCGTATTCGTTCGTTCCGAGCCAGAGGTTGCCGGCGTCGTCCTCCTCGATGCAGTTGATGTGTTTGATTTCGGAACCGTTGATCAGCAGGCGCCTTTTCTCGAACCGGTCTTTCCCCGGATGGAACAAAAACAAACCGTGCAGGTAAGTGCCCGCCCAGATCCGGTGTTTGGAATCCTGAAAAACCGCCAGCACATTCTTCCCGGGAAGCCGGTCCTCCCGGTAATGCTGTTTCACCTGCCGGTCGCGGTCCAGGCAGTAAATGCCGTCGCCGTCGGTACCCAGCCAGATGTTTCCCGCCCGGTCTTCGGAGATGCAGAGGACACACTCGTCGCCGATATTCTTCAGCCGGTTGAACGGATTGTACCCCATGTTCCGGAACGGCTGGTTCTGGGAAGGAATCATCAGGACACCCTTTTGGTAGAGCGCCAGCCAGACATTGCCCTGCCGGTCTTCGATAATGCCGTGTACCTTTACATGCCGCAGGTCTACCTGTTGCGAAGGCGATTCGTAGCTTGTCACGCGGTGGGTCCGGTAATCGTAGCACTTCAAGCCGTCGCCGTCGGTGCCGATCCACAAGGTGTTTTTGCTGTCGTTGTACATCGTGAAAATATGTTCGACATGCGGGATGTACTTCCGGGTGATTTTCTGGGAACTGTATTCGTACCGGTCAATGCCGTCCTCGATGGTTCCGATCAGGATATTCCCGTCGTAATTCTCGGTAATGGAGAATATTTTGTTGCTGGACAGCGAATACCTGTTCCCCGGATCATGCCCGTAATTGGTAATCATCCGGTTCTGCGTGTTCAGGATACTGATTCCGTTGTCCTGCGACCCGAACCAGATGTTATCGAACCGGTCTTCGTAGATCACATTAATCTTGTTGCTGCATATTTTGCTGTTGATTTTCATATAATAGACCGGCTGGTGCGTCTTCGCCCGGATGCACACCGCACCGGCACGGTTGGTCGACAGCCAGATATTCCCCTTCCGGTCTTCAATAATACAGTTGATATACGAAAAATCGAGGACGTTCGGGTAGGCGAGCGGAATCCGGATAAACGCCCCGGTCTCCTTGTCGAAGCGTTGCAGGCCGGCGGTCGTGCCGACCCAGAAGTAACCGTTCGAATCTTCCAGCACGGTCAGGACGGAGTTGACCATCAAGGTCGTGCTGTCGTTCGGGTCGTTGTAATACGTCTTGAAATCCAGTCCGTCGAAGACGTTCAAACCGTTGTCCGTACAGATCCAGATCAACCCTTCCCTGTCCTGGTATATCCGGTTGATGTGCGTATTCGACAACGCATCCCTGTAAAATTTGTACGCGGCGCCATACATGCCGTCCGTGCAGCAGAAGAAGACGAGGAGGAGAGATAGCCATTTTATTTTCATCGGGTACATGGTTGTTTTTCGTTTGTATTTTTCCGTTCATTTTCCGTAAGCAAAATTAGTAAAAATACAACATAAAAGCAAAGGAGCGACATTTTTAAAACTATATGCAACATTCAGACAATTCTCAACGCATACAGGTAAGTAATAAAAATAAATCTATAAATCCAACTTGTCAATTAAACTTAATTTTGAGAATCACAAAATGAACAGATTCGGGGATGCCGGTCGAAGGTTTATTTCCCTTCCGGATACGAACCCCGACATTATTTAAGAGTACCAATCATATTAAAAACAGTTTCAAATTTATGAAAAGAAATTATTTCATTTTATTATTACTTGCATGCGTTGCAGGTAGCGTGTGCGGACAGACCCCCGACGCCTTCCAGTACCAGGCGGTTATCGCCGGTGACAACGGGGCGGCGCTGGTGGAAAAAGACGTCAAAGTCCGTTTCAACATCCGGGAAAATACGGCTACCGGCACGGTGGTTTATTCGGAAACCCATCAGGCGAAGACCAACGCCGCCGGAATGGTTTTCCTCCGGATCGGAAAAGGTTTCTCGGAAAGCGAAATCCTTTTTGCAAACATCAACTGGGCGAAAGGCGCCTGTTTTATCGAAACCGAAGTCGATAAAGGCAACGGTTATGTGAATGCAGGCACACAGCAATTCCTGTGCGTGCCTTACGCGAAGTACGCCGACAACGCCGGAACGTTAATCATGACCTCTTCCGGAGGAAAGAAGTGGGCGGTGACAATCAACGAGGATGGAGCTATTTCCACCCAGGAAATCACTGAACAGCCATGAACCGGATGAAGAAAATAATCCTTTCTATCTGCCTGGCGGTTCCCTGCCTCGCACATGCGCAGGAAGTGGTGACCACCACCGGAGGAACCGGCGCGGGCGTTATCTGGTCGGTCGGTGAAGTGCTGACCGCCACGGTCGCAGACGCCGGCGAACCATACATTCTGACGCAGGGGTTTTTACAACCCGGCCAACTGCCCCTTTCCGCCCTCGTTTATCCCGCGCAGGAAACAGCTCCCCTGAGTGCCTACCCCAATCCGGTGACGGATGAACTCTCACTCAGCGCTTCCGGCAACTGGAAACTCTACGATGCTGCGGGTACCCTCTTAGCCACCGGACAAGGCGCAACTGTCCCCTTCGGTACACGTGCGCAGGGATATTACCTCCTTACCCTTGTTTCCGGAGATAAAATACAGTCCATTAAAATAATCAAATAAAAAAGATGACAATGAAATATACCTTATTATATATAGCTTTTTTCCTGTTCGCCGGAACGAACAGTTGGGGGCAGTCCGGCTTCCCCTACCAGGCAGTGCTTCGGAACAGCGAAGGCGCTGCCGTTGCCGGGAAAGCGGTTCAGGTCCGTTTCGCAATTCACCAGGCCGCTGCCGACGGGACAATCGTATACCAGGAAACGCATGCCGTGCAAACGGACAGCGACGGTTTGTTTGCACTGGAAATCGGAAAAGGAACGCCGGAGTCCGGGTCCCTTGAAACTATCGACTGGGCGGCAGGTCCTTATTTTGTCAGCACCGGCGTCGACTCCGGTTCCGGCTACCGCCTTACCGGGGCGCAGGAACTGCTGAGCGTCCCCTATGCGGCGTATGCCGAGGTTGCCGGAGGCATCCAGACCCCGGCGGCTGGCGATCGAAAATGGCAGTTGACGATAGACGACAACGGTCGTCCCGCCGTCGTCCCCATTCCCAAGGGCTATTCCCGGCTGGTCTGGCAGGAGGAGTTTAACGGCTCCGGATTGCCCGATTCCAAGAAGTGGGGATACGAAGTCGGGTTTGTCCGGGGGTCGGAAATGCAGTACTACGCCAATGCCCGCCTCGAAAACACCTTTGTGGACAACGGCTACCTGACCCTCCGCTGCATCAACAAGGATACCCTGAGGGACGATGCCGGCGCCATTTTGAACAAGAAAATAGAAGACGGGAAGGAATTTTACATCACCTCCGGCAGCATCATGACCCGCTACAAAGGCGACTGGAAATACTGCCGCGTGGAGGTCCGCGCGAAGATTCCGCCGGGAAGCGGCACCTGGCCTGCCATCTGGATGATGCCCACCGACAATGTCTACGGATTCTGGCCGTACAGCGGGGAGATTGATATTATGGAATACGTCGGCAACGACCCCTACAAGCTCAACTGCGCCGCCCATTTCCACAACGGAACGGCGAAAACGGCAGTCGGCGGAAACACCACCAGCCTGACGGCAACCACCGAATGGCATGTCTTCGCGCTGGAATGGCACGACGGCGAATTGCAGTGGTATGTCGACGACAAAATGATTTACCGTTCGAAGCGCCCGGCAGGTGCGGCGCCCGGCGCATGGCCGTTCAACCAGCGGTTTTACCTGATCCTGAACTTCGCTTTTGGCGGCGTATGGGGCGGGCAGGGTGGTTACAATGTCGATTTGCTGCCGCTCGATTTTTTGGTTGATTATGTGAGAGTGTATCAATAATTATAGTATTTATTAAAATTTTTATTTACCATGAAGAGAATTTTTTCTTTAGTATGTTTATTTACAGTGGGATGTTTATTGTCCCAAGTGTTTGCAGACGACGTATTTTACGTGATGCAAAATGGTGCGGATACGAACAGTGGAACTTCGCAGGCAACTGCGTTCAAAACATTGTCGAAAGCGGTTTCGATGGTTGCCTACGACACGCCAACCACGATTTATATGGAGGAGGGTGCCGATTTTAATTCACCGGCTACGATTCAACTGGGCGAAGGGCGCAAGCTGGCGATTGTGGGAAACAATACCACCGTCCGGTCGGGCGACAATCCGTATTTCGGTCAACGGATACTGACCTTGGGCACCAGTACCGAAGTTAAAATCACCGGGATTACCTTCCGGAACGGCTGTACGCGCGGCGGTGTTCCCGGCGGCGCCATCTTTTTCGAAGGCACCCGGCTGGAAGTCGACCGTTGCACGTTTATCGAAAACGAGGCGAACAACAGCGGCGGCGCCATTGCCAGCCGCGGGAAAGACCTGATTGTCACCAACACGGTGTTCCATAAAAACCGTGCCCAGAGCGGATACGGATGGGGTGGCGTGATTTACCATTGCGGGCTCTACGGCAATCCGCTGCCCGAACCCGGCTCGCTGATTATCCGCAACTGTTCGTTTACCGAAAACCAGGCGCATACCGACACGCACGGGGATGTGATTTCCTTCGGTCATGCGTACCGCGATTCGGGCATCCCGAACGGGTACACAAATGTGACGTATTTCGAACTTGTCAACTGTCTGTTTAAGGATAATTTCAATGCCGGAGGACAAACCAATCTCCGTCCCGGGCCCGCCGAGATCTATTTCACGGAAACCCGCGACGACATGGCTGTCAATATCATCAACAACACCTTCTACAAGTCGAAAGCCTTGGCGGTGCCCTTCTATTTCGACCGTCCTTTCCGCCTGGTCAACAATGTGTTTTACAATAAGGATGCCTACGTGATTACGTGCAGCAGTACTTCCGAAGAGCGCGACCCCTTTATCGCCTACAACAATGTAGTAATCGGGGAGATGATCAAGGTAGACGATCCCGCCTTCAATGCGGAGAAGGAAGCTTACGGCAACCGGACTTTTGCGAACTATGCCGACATCAAACTGGCTACCGTCGCAAAGAAGGACGATTCGCCGGTTTATTACCTGCCCATCACCGACGAGTCGAGCGTGCTGATCAACGCCGGTCTTTCCAGCACTGCCGGAAAGGAAGGCTTTGATAAAGAATACATTCCGGCAACGGATATGCGTGGCGTAGCCGTGCAGGGAGTGAAAGACATCGGTGCTTTCGAGTTTATCCTGGAAGACGTAGGGATTCCGGCGGTAGAAGCGAAAAGCCTGTTTTCGATTTATTCCGCCAACGGTTCTGCGGTAGTCCGCAACAATGGCGGCGAAGCGCTCGACCTGCAAATCCGCCTGTTGGACGGCCGCAGCATCTACCGGGCGAAAGTGGGAAGTGAGTTGACGATCGGAAAGTCTGAGCTGGAAGTTCCCGGCGGCGTATTGATCGTTACGGTAAGCGATGGAAAAGTGTCACAAACTCGCAAAGTGATTCTTTTCTAACTAATAAACGGGATTGTCTCGTACGTTCTTTCTCATAGTGGGCAATAAAAGAGTGCCGGAGTTTGGTTTATGCTTTCCGGGAAACCCGAAAGTTTAAAAGCGGCTGCGCCGCCGTTTTCAACTCACAGTTGAAAGCGTCCCGCGTTAACATTTGTGTTTTCCGGGAAACCGGAAAGTGTGCCGGCGTTAACATTTGCACTTTCCGGTCACACCGGAAAACGTGCCGGAGTCTGATTTACGTTTTCCGGTCACACCGGAAAACGTGCCGGAGTTCTATTTACGTTTTCCGGTCACACCGGAAAACGTGCCGGAGTTTCATTTACGTTTTCCGGTCACACCGGAAAGTGTGCCGGAGTTCTATTTCCGTTTTCCGGTCACACCGGAAAACGTGCCGGAGTTCTATTTACGTTTTCCGGTCACACCGGAAAGTGTGCCGGAGTTCTATTTACGTTTTCCGGTCACACCGGAAAACGTGCCGGCGTTAACATTTGCACTTTCCGGGAAACCGGAAAGAGTAAAAGCCCACTGTTTTTTGGCGTACGAGACCATCTTATTTCAGGTTGAATATATAAACAGAATAAAAATTAAAGTCATGAAAAACAATTTTTTTGTAATGATGATAACCGCGCTGGTACTGTTTGGGAGCGCGGAGGTGAGGGCGCTGGATATTATAATCACAGACCACACAGCAGGAAATTTGGCAACAGAAATAAGCGCGGAATTATCCGGACAAATAACAGATATTGCAAGTTTGACTATTTCCGGAGGAACTCTTGATGCGGCTGACGCAACAGCAATTAAAGCCTGTACTAATCTGGAAACATTGGATATATCAGGAGTTGTATTTGCAAGCAATACTTTAACAGGCAGTCTTTGTTTCGTAAATACTTCAGTCACTCCTGCACCTCTTCCTTTGCCTGTACAAACGGTTATTTTGCCGAACACATTGACAGTTATTAATACTGCTGCATTTCGAAACTGTAAATCATTAACGTCCGTAAAGGTTAAAATGCAAGACGGCAGCACTGTTGATTTCTTTAGCAATGCATACGTTAATGCTAATTTAGCTATTGAAGGGCAAGCGTTTTTTGATTGTACTCAGCTTTTAATATCGGAATTACCCTCGGTACGGTATATCAGGGATCAAGCATTTGGAAATACCCAAATCACAATTTCCGCAATACCTGAA
>JAIRSN010000103.1 GCA_031255425.1 Dysgonamonadaceae bacterium | reverse complement strand
AAGAAAAATATGTCGAACTGCGCGAGATGTGGAATGGCCAGCGGGTAATGCTCACAACGGAAAAATTGCTTACCCACCCCGGCGAAAAGATTCCGCGCATGGAAATGTACCTCAAAAGCATCAATGAACTTGCTCCGGAAGTTACCGAGCGCGAAATGGCGGAATCGTTCTGGCTGTGGACTGATAAACCAAGCACTTTCAATCCGGACGGAATAGAAATAGAGGTAAACAAACAAAAATACAAATACGATGTATTTGCACAGGACGAAATAGATACGATAGATGTGGCTTGGCGGCAAAGAAATACTTATCGCAAGTTTTGGGTTAAGTTCGACCCCTACGATATGTCTCAGGTTAAATTGTATTGGGAGGATAAGGCTGGTGAACGCCGTTTTGAGCGTTTGGCAAGTCCTCCGGTAGTCGTTCATCGTGCCATACAAGACCGGCGGGAAGGCGAAATGACAATCATTCGAAAAGTATTGGAGATGAACAAACAGGCACAGATAGAACGTTACCTGACAGCAAAAGTAATAGAATGGAAACACGGCGTTGCACCGGAACAAAACGGCTTATATACACCGAAATTGAACGGATTCAGCAATGAGGAAATGGCAGAAGTAAATCTGATGCTTGAGCGTAGGACAAGGAAATACCGCGATAAATCTATTGCACAAACGAATAAGGACATTAGTATGATGACTTACGATGAGGTGCAGGATTACGACGAACATGAAAACAGCAATATAAATTTCAATTATAAACGAGCAGCAGGAAAATTATAAACTAAATAAAATAACGAATTATGGGATACGATTTAAAGCCAAAGAATGAAAATGCGGGTTATCCAAGAGGAATGATTTTTACGTGGCCCCAAATATTAAACGAGACAGGCGCCTGTTACCTTTTGGGTTATGGGGAAAATACTGCCAGTCCGGGGTATTATGTGTATGATGGAACTCGCGGGCCGGGTTCGCCGGTCTCTAACGATGGGTTTAAAGTCTCATCGTCGGAGTCTAAGATTATGGCAAAAGTTGTTCAGGGGATACGTTTTTGTCAAAAGAGCCGTCCGGAAAGAATGGGAGAAGCGGACAGACGAAGAACGGAACGCGATTTTATCGGTTAACAAAAACGCCGAACCTCCCCGTGAGGAATTTCTAAACAAAGTAGAAAGCCTTGCTGGTTTTTGTGAAAAATCAGGAGGATTCAGAATAAAATAATTTTATAATTATGAGCGAATTAACGATTAAAGAAAAAGACGCGATACGCGAAAGTTTAAGGGCGTATTGTGCTAAGTACCCCAGCCAAAACAAGGCATCGGGAAGTTTGAAAGGCGTATCAGCCGGAACGGTATCAACCATCCTGAACGGCAAGTACGATAGTATCAGCGACGAGATGTTCCGCAACATTGCTGCGCAAGTTGGAACCGGAAATGCCGCCGGCTGGCAAATCGTAGAAACTGGCGCGTATCAGGAAATCCGCTACGCAATGGACGATGCGCAAAAATGGCGTAATGTAACGTGGATAGTTGGAGATGCCGGTTGCGGTAAAACGACTACTGCCAAACAGTACGAACAAGAACATCGGGAGGTGTTTTACATCCTGTGTTCAGAGGACATGAGCAAGGCGGAGTTTATCCGCGAGATTGCCCGCACCATCGGGCTTCGCTCGGAAGGCTACACGCTTCGCGAACTGTGGGACTTAATCATTGGCGAATTGATTCAAAAAGAACTCCCGCTGATGGTTTTTGACGAAGCCGACAAACTGACTGATGCGGTATTTCATTACTTTATCAGTTTTTACAACCGGCTGGAAGAAAAATGCGGCATTGTCTTCCTTTCGACCGACTATATCAAGCGGCGCATGGATTTAGGCTTGCGACACAACAAAAAGGGTTACAACGAAATTCACAGCCGCATCGGGCGCAAGTTCTATCAAGTTGATCATACGACCGCAAATGATATTTATTCCATTTGTGTGGCAAATGGACTGAAAGATAAAGCGAAGATTAACGAGGTAATCAAAGAATCTGAAACTTGCGACTTTGATTTGCGCCGGGTTAAGAAGTCAATCCACAGGGTAAAACGATTAAACGAAAAATGAAGACACTTGACACGGCGGCGGCCGAATATGCAAATAACACAGTCGAACTTGTAAACGAGCCTCACAAGGTAAAGTGCAGAAACTCTTTTATTGCAGGCGTGAAGTGGGCGCAGGAGTGGATTCCGGTAGAAACGACTCCGACAGAAAACAGGACTTATCTTATTAAAGATAAAAACAATATGATAGGGCTTGCCAGTTGGTGTGGCTATTGGGATTACAAGTTTGCAAAAACAATAACGCATTACCGACCGATAAATAGATTTTAACATGAAAAGGGCATTAAGCGTACAGGAAGTATTGAGCATGAAAAAAGCGGTTTTACCCTTTGAGGGTAAATGGGCGGAGGCGTTCGGTGCGCCGGAACGCACAGGCGTCTGGTTCGTATGGGGCAACTCTGGTAACGGCAAAACCTCCTTTGTGATGCAACTATGCAAAGAGCTATGCAAGTTCGGACGCGTGGCTTATGACAGTTTGGAAGAGGGCGACAGCCTGTCTGTGCAGAACAGTTTCATACGGCACGGAATAAGCGCAGCCAACAAGCGGATGCAACTCCTGAACTGCGAGCCAATGGACGAACTGAGCGAGCGCATGTGTAGGCGTAAGTCTCCGGATTTCTACGTAATAGATAGCTTTCAGTACACTCAAATGAGTTATAAGGAATATATCCGCTTCAAAGAAGCGCATCGAGACAAACTCATCATTTTTACCAGTCATACAGACGGGCGCAATCCGGCAGGCAGGGCAGCCAAGAGTGTTATGTACGATTCTGCACTTAAAATCTGGATAGAGGGATGGAGTGCCTTTTCCAAAGGCCGGTTTATCGGATCAACCGGTAAATTCACTATCTGGGAGGAAGGTGCAGCGGAATATTGGGGAAACAAAGATTAAAAGTAAAGTATATGGAGATAAAACAGTACAACGAAAAAGCGTTCTTGCTGCCTGATTCAAACAGAAGTATGGCTGCCTATCATGCGAAAATAATGCCGGACGGTAAATATATGTTTCGTATTCACGACTGTGTAACCGGCATCAGGTTACAGGGTGACCTGAATGACATTCGGGATGTCCAAGAGGCTGTGGAGAAACTTAACCGGTTAGCACTCGCGGCGAGAGACTTCGCGAATTTCATTTATAACAATTATAATTTATAAG
>JAIRSN010000026.1 GCA_031255425.1 Dysgonamonadaceae bacterium | reverse complement strand
TTCCTGAAAATGGATTATATACAGTTGGCTTACGATTTCGGACAAATTGCGAAAGGGGTTCATTTGCGGGCAAATGCTACGGTGCAAAATGTGTTCACAGTGACAAAATACAAAGGCATAGACCCGGAAATACAGAATGGAGTAGACAACAATTTCTACCCGAATCCGCGAACTTTTTCGATTGGGTTAGGCCTTAATTTTTAATCTTAAATAATTAAAAAGCAATATGAAAAAGAATATTTATAAAATCATAATGACCGTACTGCCGATACTGTCGCTTACGGCCTGCCTGGACGATTTAGACCGGTTTCCGTTGAACGACACCACGTCCGAAATTGTTTATTCTACTTTCGACGACACAAAGTCCGCCTTGGCAAAAGTGTATGGCGCCTATACCTTGTCGGGACAAAAAGGTCCCGCGGGCCTTCCCGACGTAGAAGGATTGGACGAAGGTTCCAACGCCGATTTCCTGCGTTGCTGGTTCAACCATCAGGAAATGCCGACCGACGAAGCGCATTGCCTCTGGGGTGACAAAGGAATAGCCGAACTGAATGGAATCAATTTTATTTCCAGCAGCGACGGCGCTCCGTTCACCCTTGGTTTGTACGACAAATGCATCCTGCAAGTGATGTACGCCAACGACTTTTTGAGAAATACATCCGGCAGGGATTACGGAAACAACCAGCAGGAGGTGAATTATTTTCGCGGAGAAGCGCGCTTCCTGCGGGCATTCGCCTACTGGGTACTGATGGACGTATTCGGCAATCCGCCTTTTGTAACCGAAAACGACGCGTTGAATATCCTGCCGCATCAAATCAAACGTGCCGATTTGTTCAAATATGTGGAGGAGGAATTGCTTGATTTAATCAACAACAACAAACTGAAAGCCGTCCGATCGAATGAATACGGACGGGCGGATGTAGCTGCCGCCTGTGCTTTGTTGGCGCGTGTGTATTTGAATGCAGAAGTTTATACCGGTACGGAACGTTTGACGGACGCAATTACATACAGCAAGAAAGTAATAGACGCCGGTTACACGCTGAAGCCCAATTACGAGCATCTGTTTTTGGCTGATAACGACAAAAATAATCCGGAAGTGATTCTGCCCATTGCATACGACGGAAAGAATACCCGTTCGTTTGGCGGCGTGACCTTCCTTATCAACTGCGGTTCAAACAGCGATTATCAGACCAAATATGCAAATAAAATCATCCATTACGGTATTTTCACCAATGCCAACTGGAACGGCTACCGCGTACGTGAAGAATTTGCGAATAAATTTGATCCGAGCGACAAGCGCTTCCTTTTTGTGGGCGAAAACAGAGCCATCGGCAGTGTTCCCAATGAAGCGACAAACGGTTTGCAACCATACAAATACCGCAACATCACATCGGCGTCGACGGTTGGAAACCCGGTCTATGGTTCCGACTTGGAATTTGCCGATAACGATTTCCCGCTGTTCCGCTTGGCAGAACAATACCTGATCTATGCCGAAGCAGTGGTTCGCGGCGGTTCGGGCGGCTCCATGAGCAATGCGATAGGCTACATCAATCAGTTGCGCGAACGTGCTTTCGGCAATACAAGCAAAAACGTGAGCAACCTGGACGCTCAGTTTATCCTGGACGAACGCGCACGGGAATTGTACTGGGAATGTTTCCGCCGTACCGACCTGATTCGCTACAATCAGTTCGTTACCGCCGATTATAATTGGGAATGGAAAGGGGGCGTACAGACAGGACGTCCGGTGGACAGTCACTATAATCTTTATCCTATTCCTTCGGCGGATTTGCAGGCAAATCCGAATTTAGATCAAAACGATAAATATTAAATAACGTATGTCATGAAGAAATTAAGTTTATTATTATTCCTTTTTGTATTCGCTTTTACCGCTTGCGAAAAGGACGAAGATATGTACAAAGTGTTGCCGGTCGACCAAGTAAAGGTGCCGGTGCTGAATGCCCACGATGCCATTGTCATCGATGCGGGAAACTATAACGACAACACCGTTTTTGCCTGGAGTCCCGCCGATTTCGGCGTCCCTTCCGCGACGGAATATTCCCTGTATGCCGCGTTCGGCGAAAAAGAACCGGCGTTGGTGACATCCACATTCGGGGATTCGCTCAGCGTGTCGCTGCTGGCCATAGGGAAAGTGCTTTATCAGTCGGAAATTGCATTGGATGTGCCTGTTGATGTGAAATTTCACGTGGTTGCATCCATCGCAACGACTTACGGAACGGTTCAATCGGCTCCGGTAACCGTCAGCGTGAAAGTTGGCTCGGACGTGCCGCTTTATCCCGAACACGTGTACATGATTGGGGCTGAATTTGGCAATTGGGGCTGGGGCAATGCCGGAATCGTTGAAATGACACCGGTCAACGACCACTCCGGAAAGTTCTGGGCGGTGCGCCATTTTGCTGATCCTGCAAATGGGTTCAAATGGTGTAACGTGAAAGACTGGAAAGGCGACTTCTTCTCATTGGGTACGGATGTGGGATTCACCACTCGCGACGGCAATGCGTTTGTGCCAACGGCGGGTTTCTACACCGTAGTCGTTGATTATACCGTCAATACAATTACCCTTGAGCCGGCTCAGGTATATGGCATGGGCGACTGCTTCGGGGGTTGGAACGAGGGACAATACCCGTTTGTTGCCGACGGCAAAGTAATGAAATTGACAACGACCCATGAAGGCGAATTGCGGCTGTATGCCAAAGCAACAGCAGCCAATGTCGATTGGTGGCGGATGGAATTTATCATTCTCGATAACAAGATTGCTTACCGCGGCAATGGCAACGACCAAACCCGCGTGCCGGTAGCAGCAGGAAAAGTGATAACGCTCGATTTCAATAACGAAACGGGAACAATTCAATAACAATCGGATGGTAAACGGTAAGCCGTATCGGTTTACCGTTTACTTTTCCCTTATTCAAGGGTCATGAAACATTTTTTTTCTATCCTGTTAATTTCATGCCTGTTTTTCGCTTGTGAAGGTCATCCCGCTAATCCTTCGGATGATCCGGCGAAACAGGAAGCGTTGCCTTACCGCGACGGCATCACCCGAATCAGCGGCGATTCGCTCGCTTTTGTCCTTTTTGCGCCCCAAAAACAATCGGTTTACCTCATCGGCGATTTCAACAACTGGTCGGTTTCGGAGGATTACGAGATGCACAAAAAAGGCGACCGCTTCTGGATAAAAATCGGGAACTTAGATGAAAACAAAGAATATATCTGTCAATATTTGATTGATAACTCGATCCGTATTGCCGATCCGTATGCCGGTAAAATTTCGGATCCGTGGAACGACAAGGAGATTTCACCAGGCATTTACCCCAATCTCCTCCCCTATCCCATAAACCAAACCTCAGAAATAGCAATGGTCGTTTCCACCCAGCCGGATAATTATGCCTGGAAAATACAGAATTATACGGTCGGCAATACTCAAAATCTTCTCATCTACGAGATCCTGATTCGCGATTTTACGGAACAGCGTTCAATCAAAGGCGTTCAATCGAAATTGCCCTACCTGAAAGAGTTGGGCGTCAATGCCATTGAACTGATGCCTTTCAACGAGTTTGAAGCCAACGACAGCTGGGGATACAATCCGTCGTTTTATTTTGCAACGGACAAAGCCTACGGAACCAGCGCCGATTACAAGGAATTTATCGACGCCTGTCACGAAAACGGCATGGCTGTCATCATGGATATGGTATTGAACCACAGTTACGGACAGAGTCCGCTGGTGCGGATGTATCAAAAAGCCGACGGCAATCCTTCGGCAGATAATCCGTGGTACAATGTTTCTTCGCCGAATACAAGCTATTCGTGGGGCTACGATTTCAATCATGAAAGCGCCTGTACCCAGGCTTTTGTCGATAGTGTCTGTGCTTATTGGATAACGGAATACAAAATCGACGGCTACCGGTTCGACTTCACCAAGGGGTTTACCAACACGCCCGGCGACGGACAGGCTTTCGACCGTTCGCGCATCCGTATTCTCGAACGAATGACGGACGAGATCCGGAAGCGTAAGAAAGATGCGATCATCATTTTTGAACATCTGGCCGACAATAGCGAAGAAAAGGAGTTGGCGGATTACGGCATTCTGCTTTGGGGTAATCTCAATTACAATATGAATGAAGCCACGATGGGCTGGGGCGAGGAAACAAACGGCGCATCGAAAAAGGGCGATATTTCCCATGCGTCTTACAAACAGCGCGGCTGGACAAAACCGAACCTGGTGGCCTACATGGAAAGCCACGACGAGGAACGCCTGATGTACAAAAACGAACAGTGGGGAAAAGAACTCAACGGCTACAACGTGAAACAAATTCCGGTGGGATTGCAACGGACGGCGGCTGCCGCTGTCATGCTGTTTTCCATTCCGGGACCAAAGATGATTTGGCAATTCGGCGAATTGGGCTACGATTACAAATTAGGGTCTTCGATGGAAGACGGACGCCTGGATAAAAAGCCGGTCCGCTGGGATTATTTGGACGATTCGAACCGGAAAGCCTTGCACGATGTGTTTGCCCAAATGATTGCGTTGCGGAAAAACAAACCGGTCTTTTCGACGCCGGATTACACGGTCGACCTGACCGGAAACTTCAAGTCCATCGTCCTGAACTCGACGAATGAAACCGCTGTCGCGGTGGCGAATTTCGATGTGGTTCCCGTGACCCGCGAAGTGAATTTCGGTCCGGTTGGCCGGTGGAAAGAGTATTTCACCAAGCAAGAAATGACGACAACCGCCGTTTCGGAATCCATTACGTTGAATCCGGGTGAGTATCGTTTATATTTCAAGGAATAAACTGTTTTATGGTTTTTAGTTTTAACTTTGTAGTTTAATTTTAATTTATGAATAAGAAAATTAAAGGATTTTTCCTCCTTTTGACCGTAGCGTACTCGGTGTCGGGTGCGCAGACGCTGACTTCTCCCAACGGGAATCTGAGTATGAACTTTTCTCTTCAGGCGGGCGGAACGCCCACTTACAGCCTTACTTATAAAGGGAAAACAGTGATTAATCCCAGTAAATTAGGGCTGGAACTCTTGACGGAAGGAGCTAAAAGAACTTTCGACGATTTCTCTCCCGAAGGAAACGTACCCGGCGACAAAGGCAAAAAGAACAGCCTTTTCGACGGGTTTGAAGTGCTGGACACAGCAACGGCTTCTTTCGACGAAACGTGGCAACCTGTCTGGGGCGAAACGAAAGACATCCGCAACCACTACAACGAGTTGGCGGTTACGCTTAAACAGTCCGCCACCGACCGCCGGATGATGATTCGCTTCCGGCTTTTCGACGACGGATTGGGATTCCGCTACGAGTTTCCCCAGCAGAAAAACTTGATTTATATGGTCGTGAAAGAAGAACATACCCAGTTTGCCATGACCGGCGACCACACCGCCTATTGGCTTCCGGGCGATTACGATACGCAAGAGTACGACTATACTACTTCCCGCCTCTCGGAAATCAGAGGACTGATGCCGCAAGCCATCACGCCCAATTCGTCGCAGACTCCGTTTTCCCCGACCGGCGTGCAAACCGCCCTGATGCTGAAAACCGGCGACGGGTTGTACATCAATCTACACGAGGCTGCCTTGATCAATTACAGTTGCATGCACCTCAACCTGGACGATCGCAATTTCGTATTTGAATCCTTCCTTACTCCCGGCGCAAACGGAACCAAGGGGCATTTGCAAACGCCTTGCCAAAGCCCGTGGCGAACCGTCATCGTCAGCGACGACGCCCGCGAAATCCTGGCTTCAAACATCACCCTGAACCTGAACGAACCGTGCAAGATCGAAGATACATCGTGGATAAAACCCGTAAAATACGTCGGTGTCTGGTGGGAAATGATCACCGGCGCCAAAGACTGGGCATACACCACCGGCTTGCCCAGCGTGCAGCTTGGCGTAACCGATTACACCCAGGTTAAACCCAGCGGACGGCACGGAGCTACAACCGCGCATGTGAAGGAATATATCGACTTTGCCGCCCTGCACGGATTCGACGCCGTATTGGTGGAAGGATGGAACATCGGATGGGAAGACTGGTTCGGCAATTCCAAAGAAAACGTGTTCGATTTTGTAACGCCTTATCCCGATTTCGATCTGAAAGAAATCAAACGCTATGCCGCAAGTAAAGGAATAAAGATGGTGATGCATCACGAAACTTCGTCGTCTGTCCGTAACTACGAGCGCCGCCTCGACACCGCCTACCGCTTCATGAAAGACAACGGTTACGATGCCGTCAAAAGCGGTTATGTGGGCGACATCATTCCGCGCGGCGAACACCATTACAGTCAATGGATGAACAACCATTACCTGTATGCAATCGAAAAAGCGGCCGGTTACCAAATCATGGTCAATGCGCACGAAGCCGTGCGTCCCACGGGGATTTGCCGTACGTACCCGAACCTGATCGGCAACGAATCGGCGCGCGGTACGGAATACCAGGCATTCGGAGGAAGCAAACCCAATCACGCTACCCTCTTGCCGTTTACGCGCCTGATCGGTGGACCGATGGACTATACTCCCGGCATCTTCGAGATGGACATCGAGAAAATCAACCCGGGCAATACGTCGCATGTAAACACAACGCTTGCCAATCAGTTAGCGCTTTATGTCACCCTGTACAGTCCCCTGCAAATGGCGGCAGACCTCCCCGAAAACTACAACCGTTTTCCCGATGCCTTCCAGTTTATCAAAGACGTAGCCATCGACTGGGACGAAAGCAAATACCTGGAAGCAGAACCCGGAAAGTACATCACCGTTGCCCGGAAAGCGAAAGGCAGCCCGGCATGGTTTGTCGGAAATGTTTGCGGGGAAGAGGGCTTCACCTCCAAGATTGCGCTCGATTTCCTCGAACCGGGCAAGAAATACGTTGCTACAATCTATTCCGACGCTCCGGACGCGCATTACAAAACCAATCCGCAGGCATACGCCATCCGGCAAATGAACGTAACCGCCAAATCGAAGCTGACATTGAAATCGGCGCCCGGCGGCGGATACGCGATCAGTATCGTTCCCAAGCAATAACGTTGGATGAGCATGGAAAAAATAAATGCAAGGAAAAGAACGAAGGGAGTATTCGTTCTTTCTTTTTTGATGTGTTTCTCCTCCTTATATGCCATTGATATAGAACCTGCTTTTTGGTGGACGGGGATGAAGAATCCGGAACTCCAACTGTTGGTTCATGGGAAAAACATTGGAAACGCAACGGTTACGTTTAACTATCCGGGCGTTGTATTGGACCGGACGGTCAAGGTGGAAAACCCGAATTATCTGTTTATCTACTTGCAAATAGGAAAAGAAGCGCAACCGGGGCAGATGCGTTTTACTTTTACCGAAGGCAAAAAACAGTCGGCGAAAACGGTTGAACTGAAAGCGCGTTCCCAATCCAAGGGCGCCCAGGGGTTCGATTCTTCGGATGTCCTCTACCTGATTATGCCCGACCGCTTTGCCAACGGCGATGCGGCGAATGACCTGTGGGACGGGGTTGCCATCGACCGGAACGATCCTTTCGCCCGTCACGGCGGGGACTTGGCGGGGATAGACCAACACTTGGATTACCTCCGCGACTTGGGCGTCACCACGGTCTGGTTGAATCCTGTATTGGAAAACAAGATGCCGGAAGGTTCGTACCACGGCTATGCCATCACTGATTTTTACAAGGTGGATCAACGGCTGGGCAGCAACGGCGATTATTGCCGGTTGATCGAAAACATTCACAACAAGGGAATGAAGGTCGTGATGGACATGATTTACAACCACTGCGGCAGCCGGCATCCGTGGATGGAAGACCTCCCGGCGTCCGGCTGGCTGAATCATCCGGAGGGATTTGTCCCGTCCTCGCACAACCTGTATGCGATGATGGACGTCCATGCGCCGCAATCGGAAGTAGCCGAAACCGTCGACGGCTGGTTTGTCCCCGGTATGCCCGACCTGAATCAACGCAACCCGCTTCTGGCTACTTACCTGATTCAAAATTGCATCTGGTGGATCGAATATGCCCGGATTGACGGAATCCGCCACGACACGCATCCGTATGCCGATTTCAACTTCCTGTCCCAATGGTGCAAGGCGGTGAAGGACGAATATCCCGGCTTCAATATTGTCGGCGAATCCTGGTATCTCAACTCCGCGCCTCTCGCGTGGTGGCAACAGAACTCCAGGCTGAACGACCGCCAATCGAACCTGCAAACCGTTATGGATTTCAACCTGATGAATACGTGCGCCCAGGCGTTCGACCTTCATTCCGCCGGAAGCAATCCGCTGAAAAGAGTCTACGAAACCATCGCGCAGGACTTTCTGTTTCCCGATTGGAGCCGGTTGCTGGTTTTCCTGGATAATCATGATACCGGCCGTTTCTTTCAAAAGGAAGAAACTGATCTGAAGCGTTTCAAGCAAGCGCTTGCCCTGATTCTCACTACGCGGGGAATCCCGCAGATCTATTACGGTACCGAAATCCTGATGAGCGGCGAAAAGCAGGAGGGCGACGGCAACCTTCGCAAGGATTTCCCCGGCGGTTGGGCGGAAGATCCGGTCAGCGCCTTCACAAAAGAAGGACGGACGGATTTGCAGAACGAAGCATGGAACTTCCTGCAAACGCTTTTGCAATGGAGGAAAAACAGCCGGGCGGTTACCGAAGGTTCGCTGATTCACTACGCGCCTGCCTACGATTCCGAATGTTATGTCTATGCCCGGATGGACGGCGGCGAGCGGGTGCTGGTCATCCTCAACGGTTCGGAAAACGTACAGTCGCTGGACCTTCAGAGGTATCGCGAAGTAACCGGTTCTTTTACCTCCGGAAAAGATATTCTTTCGGGGAAAATTATTTCGCTTGAAGATAATATTCCGATTGAAGGGAAGGGTGTTTATGTGCTGGAATTGAAATGATCTTTGCTACGGTTGTCGCCATACTTACTTCTATTCCGCCCTGCGTATCTCATTTATCCCATAATTTCCGGCAACTGAAAGGACCGCTTTTTTCGAAAACCAAGACATCTTGTAGAAGTAAAACAAAAGACGTACTTTTGTCTTTTAATCAATTTTAATATTTAATAAATAAAAGTATGGCAGATGATAAAAAATTCGTTCCGTTCATACCGGCGAACGAAAACATGAAAGAGTTTACCGTAAGAGCCTTGCTCATCGGTTTGGTACTGGCGGTCGTATTGGGTGCGGCCAACGCTTATCTGGGTTTGAAGGCGGGAATGACCATTGCCGCTACCTATCCTGCGGCGGTCATCGGGATGGCTGTTTTGCGCTTTTTTAAGGGAAGTATATTGGAGGAAAATTTCACCCGTACCGTCGGTTCGATCGGCGAGTCGGTTGCGGCGGGCGCGATTTTCACCCTTCCGGCTTTTTACATTTCCGGCGTGTGGAGCGGCGAAGAGTTTAGCTCGTTGAGCAGCTACCTGACCGCTTCGCTGATCCTGATAACGGGGGGGACGCTTGGCGTGCTGTTTGTTGCCTTGCTTCGCCGTGTAATGGTTGAGGACAAGGAACTTCCGTTCCCCGAAAGTGTAGCTGCCGCCGAAATTCACAAGACCGGACAGAGCGGCGCCGGCGGTTCCAAATATCTTTTTTCGGCAATGATTGCCGGCGCGGTGGTGAAAATTGCCGGCGACCTCCGGCTCTTTGCTACCGAATGGACCACTTTCTTCAAGTCTACTCCGGCGACCTTAGCCAGCGGGAAAAGCCTGCAAGGTGGCTTTCTTGCCGGCGGCCCGACCATCAGCCCTGCCTACCTGGGCGTCGGTTACATCATCGGCCCGCGCCTTTCGGCGCTGAATTTCAGCGGATCGGTAATGGCTTGGGGACTGATGGTGCCGGTGTTGCTTGCCGTATTGGGCAATTCTTTTGTCGAATCACTCCAAATAAATACGGGATTGGACGCTACTTCTCCGAAAGCCTGGGAAAACGCTGCGAATGTTGTCTGGCGCGAGATTGTCCGGATCGTTGCTATCGGCGGGATGCTGGTTGCCGCCTGCTTCACGCTCTACCGGATGCGCAACAGCTTGGGAACGGGACTGAAACGATCGGTAAAAGACTTGCGGCGAGCCGCTCAGGGCGCCGGCGAAAACACCGAACGGACGGAAAAAGACCTGAAATCTTCCCTGATATTAATTGGTATCTGTGCCGCTGCCGCGTTGACGTTTGTCATCACCTATTTTATATTCCATACCTCTATCCTGGTCGCAATCGTTGCCTCGACCGTGATGATTGTCCTTGCTTTCTTCTTTGCTGCGGTGTCCGGATACTTGGTGGGCATTATCGGTTCGAGCAACAATCCCATCAGCGGATTGACGCTGACCGCTCTCGTTGTCACCGCCTTGATTCTGGTTGCCTGCAATGTAGACGCTACCAGCGGCGGCGTTGCAGCCGTTTTGGGTATCGCTGCCATCGTATGTGTGGCGGCTGCCGTCGGCGGGGAAATGTTTCAAGACCTGAAAGCCGGTCATATACTGGGCGGGACGCCCTGGCGGATGCAGGTGGGCGACCTGATCGGCGTACTTATCTCCGGCTTTGTGATGTTCGGCGTGCTGATCATCCTCAACCAGGGGGATATTAATATGGGTATCGAACAGGGCTATCAGGGCGGATTCGGCAGCAAAAACCTTTCCGCACCGCAAGCCGGACTGATGGCGACGCTCTCGCAAGGCATTGTCGGCGGGGAAATGACCTGGGCGCTAATCATTGCCGGTATGATTCTGGGCGTTGCTTTTATCCTGATGGGTATTAAAAGCCCGATGCTGATCTTTGTCGGTATGTACCTGCCGTTCAGTACGGTATTTGCTATTTTCGCCGGCGGCCTGATCAAAGGCATCCTGGATCTGTATGTGGCGCACCGGAAATACAACGAAAGGCAAATCGCTACGGTCGAAAACACGGGCGTCCTGCTTGCTTCCGGTATGATTGCCGGCGAAGCGCTGATGGGGCTTGTCGTTGCGATCTTCGCCATGTTTAATATCTTCTTTTCCAACCTGCTCCCGGTTGAAGATCCTTCCTACATGATCGGGTTGGTGGTGGTCGCCGTTATCGGGTACTTCTTCGTGGCGGTGCCTTTGAAAAAAGCGGGCGCGATAAAAAAATGAAAAAAGAGAAAATAAACCTTTTCGATTTGGTTCCTGTCATTAAGGAACACATTACGACGGAAAAAGAGGGGGAGCTATCGGTGATAGCTTTCCCCCGGTTCCGTAATAAGTTTATGCAGAAGTATTTTATTCCGAAAAACAAATCCGCTTCTATCCGCATCCGGTTGGAAGAACACGGAACGGCTGTCTGGGACTTAATCGACGGTAACCGTTCGGTAAGGGAAATTGTGGATGCTTTGGCAGATCATTTTAACCGGGAAGATAACTATGAATACCGCGTCTCCGGCTATCTTTCGCAGTTGCATCGTCATGGATTTATAAAAATGGACACGCAGTGTCTTTTATAATTTAAAGCGGACACGCAGTGTCTTTTATATTTTGAGGCGCAGATGCCATCTTTGGCACCGAAGAAAACTGTACGTATTTAAATGACAACGAAATTGGTTCATTACTGAAATACCCTTCATACGATAAAGAGGCGACACACGAATTTAAGACCAGCCCGTATCTAAAAGAGAATATGCCTTATGACAGTCGGACAGACACATTTGTTTGCCCCAATGGAAAATCACTTATTTTCAAAGAAGAAACCTGTGTTGAAAACAGGAATAAATTCAAACCGTTCCTTCGCCGGTATGAATGTGAGGGTTGCAGCGGTTGTACTCACTTCGATAAATGCGGAGGAAAAAGAGAAGAAGGCAGTAACCGCAGCATTCAGATCATTAGAAAACCGGAGGAGTGCAAAGAAGCATTCCGCAAAAAGATGCAAACCGAAAAAGGAAAAGAGAAGATGCGACAAAGAGGGCATGATGTAGAAACCGTTTTTGGAGACACCAAACAAAACCAACAGTTTCGCCG
>JAIRSN010000006.1 GCA_031255425.1 Dysgonamonadaceae bacterium | reverse complement strand
GATACACGGATTTTTGACCCCGATTTTACCAACAGCCGCGACCAGACCAAGCGGCAGGCGGCGCAAAAAGTGCATAACTATTTCTTCCTCAAAGGTGTGGAAACATTACGCGAGGGCGGACTGCTGGCTTTTATCACATCGCAGGGCGTAATGAACAGCCTGCAAAACGAGCCAATCCGTAGGTGGCTAATGAATAATACCAATTTGGTTTCGGCAATCCGTTTGCCAAATAACCTGATGACCGACAACGCCGGTACAGAGGTGGGAAGCGATTTAATCATTCTGCAAAAAAACAGCAACAAGACATTATTGACCGCCGAAGAACAGGCATTTGTGGGAAGCCGCACCCTTTCCAACGGCATCAACATCAACAATTATTTCCGCGATACCAGCCATATAGTACATACGCAATCCTTTGTAGGCAAAGACCTTTACGGCAATCCCGGACTAATTTACACGCACGAGGGCGGCATTTCGGGCATCGCAGAGGATATGCGCAACACGCTGACCGCCGATTTTGCCAAAAATTTAGACCGGAATTTATATAAAAGCAACGCCGTTGCGATGCCCAAAGAATTAAACCTGCCCCAACCTGACGACTATAACAACCAAATGACGGCGGAGGATTTTGCGGAAATCAACGCGGCGGTTAATGCCGTCAAACACAACAAATGGGACGAGTTTGTCGCCGAACGCCCTTATATGACCGCTGGCAGGGAAAAGCCGGAAGAAACCCCGCCTGTGCAGGAATATTTTGAGCCGGAAAGGAAAAGTACGGCAATGCTCGACTGGGAAGAAAACTCGCTCGGCTTCGACGACCTCTTTTCCGATAGCGACCTCGAAGAATCCCACTCACGAAAAAGCACAGCCGAACTTGACAGGGAAGACAACCCGCTTCGCTTTGACGACCTCATTTCTGATGGCGACCTCGACCCGTTTTGGCAAGCCGTTGAAGACCACTGGTTTCCAGATGAAAAAGAATTTTGGAATAAGGAAAAGGAAACCGTTGCCAAAAAGCAAATGCCGGTTGAAAACAGAAAAGCAAATGCCGAAACGACCCATGCGCAGCCTGCCATGTCGCTTTACGACCTGTTCGGCTTATCGGAAGAAGAACGCAAGCAGTTGAACACCACCAAAAAAAGAAAAAAATCAAAAACAGAATCCAACCCGCGACAGTTAGATTTATTTTCAACTCCGCCGGTCAATAACACAGTCAGTTCCATTAGTCCCCCAAGTCCCAACACTGCTCCACAACCACCCGAACAACCCGCCGAGCCGCGCCCCTATTCCGGCAGCCTGCACGAACACCACAAGCAAGGCTCAATGACGATAGACAGCGGACAACTTGGCGTGTTGCAAGAACGCTACCGCGATGATGCCGTTTTTAAGCCGCTGAAATTAAATACTTTGCAGGAACAAAAGGCAAAGCAGTACATTCAAATCCGCGACGCCTACCATACCTTATATAATTACGAAGCGGAAGAACTGAAAGAAAACGCCGCTTTGCGCAAATCGCTCAACGAACATTACGACAGTTTTACCCGCCGTTACGGAAACCTGAACGACAGGCGCAACCTCGACTTAATCAAAATGGACGCGGGCGGGCAGGAAATTTTGTCTTTGGAACGAGCCAATAACGGCAAACTTGAAAAAGCCGACATTTTTAACCAGCCGGTTGCGTTCAATCCCAACGAGATAACCGAAGCCGCCAACTCGATGGAGGCGCTGTCCGCTTCCTTAAACAAATTCGGGAAAGTCGATACGGAATATATGCTCTCGCTTTTGCCCGAAAAGAGCCGCGAGGAAATGATGGAAGATTTGAAAGAACGGATTTACTACAACCCGCTTGTGCGCGAATACGAAACGGCGGATAAATTCATTTCCGGCAATGTGGTAGCCAAAGCGGACATAGTTGCCGAACTTCTCGCCGAAAACCGCCAGAGCGACCACCGCCCCGAAATGGAAGAATCGTTAAAGGCGTTGCAGGACGCCAAGCCCCGCGACATTACCTTTGAGGAATTGGATTTTAACTTCGGCGAGCGGTGGATACCGCAGGGCATTTACAGTAAATACGCCTCTTACCTCTTTGATGTAAACACCACCATTCACTTTGCCGAAAGCCGCGACGAGTTTTCCGTCAGCTCCGACCAGAGCAACGCCAACATTACCGACAAGTATTGCGTAAAAGGCGATTTCCGCCGTTACGACGGGCTTACCCTGATGAAACACGCCCTTCACAACACCACGCCAAAAATCACAAAGGAAAAGGAAGTAATCGGCGACGACGGCGAATGGAAAAAAATCAAAGTCCCCGACGGCGAAAAAATACAGTTGGCAAACGCCAAAATAGATTCGATAAGAAGCGGTTTTTCCGACTGGCTGAAACTGCAATCGCCCGAATTTAAGGAACGCCTGACCGGACTTTACAACAAAAAATACAACTGCTTCGTGCGCCCGAAATACGAAGGCGCTCACCAGACCTTTCCGGGACTGGATTTAAAAGGTTTGGGCATTCCTGACCTCTACCCAAGCCAAAAAGATGCAATTTGGATGCTCAAACAGAACGGCGGGGGAATCTGCGACCACGAGGTAGGCGCTGGCAAAACCCT
>JAIRSN010000182.1 GCA_031255425.1 Dysgonamonadaceae bacterium | reverse complement strand
TGCACAACAAATCATTAATTGTGCAATTAATTGTTGAATTTCTTTTTTCTTTCAAAGAAAATGCTTTCCTTTGCAGTGCAAAAATAAAACTAATCTTTATATTATTAACTTAAAAATTAAAAGTTATGTCAGAAATTGCAGAAAGAGTGAAGGGTCTTATCGCAGATAAGTTAAGCGTAGAAAAATCGGAAGTTACTCCGGAAGCGAGTTTTACGAACGATTTGGGTGCAGACTCTTTGGATACCGTAGAGTTGATCATGGATTTCGAAAAAGAATTCAACATGAAACCGATTCCAGATGATCTCGCTCAAACGATCCAGTCCGTAGGCGATGCTGTTGCTTATATAGAAGAGCACGCGAACGAAGGACAGGATTAAGCCATAGCTAAACTCAATTTTAAAACCTCATGGAATTAAAAAGAGTAGTGGTAACGGGTCTGGGAGCCGTAACTCCGGTGGGAAACAATGTGAAAACAACATGGGATTCCCTGATCAACGGAGTGAGTGGGGCGAGACCCGTTACTTTATTTGATACCTCCAAGTTCAAAACGCATTTTGCCTGCGAAGTGAAAGGTTTTGATCCGAATGATTATTTCGACCGGAAAGAAGCCCGGAAATTGGATCGCTATTCCCAATTTGCGGTAGTCGCAGCCAAAGAAGCGATTGAAGATTCGGGACTGGACAGCGAAACGACCAACCGCGACCGGGTCGGCGTTGTGTTTTCTTCCGGCATAGGAGGTATAGGAACATTCGAACAGGAAGTTGGTAATTATTATCAACACGAAAATATGGGACCGAGAATCAATCCGTTTTTCATACCGAAAATGATCAGTGACATTGCCGCCGGTCATATATCGATTATCTACGGGTTCAGGGGTCCGAACTTCGGAACGGTGTCGGCATGTGCTTCTTCGACCAACAGCATCGTCTCCGCCTTCGACATCATTCGTTTGGGAAAAGCGGACGCTATCATAACCGGTGGCGCAGAAGCCGCAATCACTGTTTCGGGAATCGGCGGATTCAATGCGATGAATGCTCTTTCCACCCGGAACGATGATCCGGAAACCGCATCCCGGCCGTTCAGCGCAAGCCGGGACGGATTTGTGATGGGCGAAGGAGGCGTTTGCCTGGTGTTGGAAGAATTGGAACACGCCCTGGCTCGCCGTGCGAAAATCTACGCGGAAGTAGCAGGCGGCGGCGCATCCGGTGATGCTTATCACCTGACGGCATCCCATCCCGACGGATTGGGCGCGATGCTGGTGATGAGGAATGCGCTGGAAGATGCGCAGATGTCGCCCGCGGAGATCGACTATGTGAATGTGCATGGGACGTCTACGCCGGTGGGAGATCCTTCCGAGGTGAAAGCAATCAAAGAAGTTTTCGGTGAAGATGCTTACCGGTTGAACGTCAGTTCGACCAAGTCGATGACGGGACACATGCTCGGTGCGGCAGGAGCCATCGAAGCGATGACATGTGTTTTATCGGTTCTCAACGATATTGTTCCTCCCACCATCAACCATTCGCCGGGAGATGATGATCCCGAAATCGATTACAAAATGAATTTCACTTTCAACAAGGCTGAAAAGCGGGAAGTGAGAGCCGCTCTTTCCAATACCTTTGGTTTCGGCGGTCACAATGCCTGTATTATCGTCAAGAAATTCGTCAAATAAAAGGTGTTTAGACATATTTTTAAACGGATAAGACTCTTTCTCTCTAAAAAGAAAGAGTCTTATTTTGTTTTGTACAAAATACTCGGGTTTTTCCCCAACGATATTTCTTTCTACGAAGAAGCCCTGTTGCATAAATCATTATCCAAAGAAGACGCGAAAGGCCGCCACAACAACGAACGGTTGGAGTTTTTGGGCGATGCGATTTTGGATGCGGTAGTGGCAGACATTCTGTTCAAAAAATTCCCGCGCCGCAACGAAGGATTCCTTACCAATACCCGTTCGAAGATAGTCCAGCGGGAAACGCTGGACCGCATTGCGACTGAACTGGGTCTGCATAAGCTGGTGATGTTTTCGTCCCGGATAAAAAAACAGAAATCCCACATCATGGGAAATGCGCTGGAAGCATTTATCGGCGCCGTCTATATGGATCAGGGCTACAGAAAAACCACCCGGTTTATTGAACAGAAAATAATTAATCCGTATATCAACATTGATGTTCTGGCAAAAAAGGAAGTCAACTTCAAATCCAAACTGCTGGAATGGTGCCAGAAATACAGGGTAGAGATGAGTTTCGAATTGCTGGACAACTATACGGACGAAGAAAACAATCCGTTCTTTCAGTCGCAAGTCCTGTTGAACGGAATCTTTGCCGGCACCGGCACCGGCTGTTCCAAGAAAGAATCGCAGCAACAAGCCGCGCAAATGGCGCTCCGGAAGATCAAGTCGGGGAAGGCTTTCGTCCAAAAAATATTACAGTCACCGTTATCGTAACGCAACGCCGCATGTCGTGCGGAATCCGGGGTGCAAGCCTGCAACGAAAAAAGCATTTACAAAATCGTCTGTAAATGCTTTTCTTTCTTCTGTGACTCCGGAGGGATTCAAACCCCCAACCTTCTGATCCGTAGTCAGATGCTCTATTCAGTTGAGCTACGGAGCCTTCGTAATTGCGCTGCAAAGGTAGAATTTATTTTTATATT
>JAIRSN010000029.1 GCA_031255425.1 Dysgonamonadaceae bacterium | reverse complement strand
AAAGTTAAAAATAATTCAATTGACGTTTTTTAAACGTTTAAAAAGTTAAAAATAATTCAAATCACGTTTTTTAAACATTTAAAAAGCAAAAAAAATCAGTTGCAAAAATAATTCAAATTTTATAAAATAAAAAATAAATATATTCTTGTTTTCAAATACAATTCGGATGCCAATCAAAAGATGGAGGCGTATCAGGCAGGCAATGGCGCGGCAAACGGAATCCCGGAAGAGGTGCCTGGGGACAGTGACAGGCTCCCCGGACCGGGATTTTGCCCGCGATTGCCCGGATGGAGGCTCCGGCAAAGGCTGGGATATAATCCGCATCAAAAGGAAAAGCGGCGGAGATGCCGGGGGTCAAGCAAATACACCGTACTCCTTTAAAATATAAAAGCGGCTGCGCCGCCGTGTCAAAATATAAAAGAGGCTGCGCCGCCGTGTCCGGTGCGGGCGCTTTTATATTTTACATCGGATCCACGTCGTATTGTACCAATACATACCGGAAAGCGGGATTCTGCTGAATCCAGGTTAAGGTTTGTTCCAGTATTTCGTGGAGAGCGGAAAGCGAGGCTTTGAGTTCGACTTTCAAAATGATTTTTTTCAGGTGCAAGTTTTGTATCCGGGCAACCGCCGGTTTGTCCGGCCCCATCACCCGGGCACCCAGCTTTTCCCTTAGCAGGGCAGCATATTCGCCGGTCATGTCCCGGAGCGTTTCTTCGTTCTTATGTTTGAATGTAATGCAGATCAGGCGGAAGAGTGGGGGATACTTAAAGAGTTCGCGTTCTTCCATTTGCATCGAGTACATCCCGCTGTAATCGTGTTGCAGCACCATTTGGATCAAAGGGTGTTCCGGATGAGACGTTTGCAGGATTACTTCGCCCTGCGTCTTACGCCTTCCCGCCCTTCCCGCCACTTGCGACATCAATTGGAAGGCGCGCTCGTAAGCCCTGAAATCAGGATAATTCATCAGCGCATCTGCGTTGATAATTCCCACCAGGTGGACTTTGTCGAAATCCAATCCTTTGGAAATCATTTGCGTTCCGATCAAAATCCGGGTTTCCCCCTTTTCAAACCGGGAGATTATTTCCCGGAGCGATTTCTTTGATTTAGCCGTATCGGTGTCCATGCGATCGACCGCCACCTGAGGAAACAGCCGTTTGATGTCGTCTTCCATCTTTTCCGTGCCGTAACCGAGGGGTTTGAAATCGTCGTTTCCACATTCGGGACATCTTGCCGGCATTCGGTACGTCCGCCCGCAGTAGTGGCAAGACAAGTGATTGTTTTTCTTGTGATAACTCAAACTGATGTCGCAAAACCGGCATTTGGGCGTTCGATCGCAGATCTTGCAACTGATTCCCGGAGCAAATCCCCTGCGATTGCGAAACAACAAGACCTGTTCGCCCTTGTCCAGCGTCTCCCGCATCCGTTCGATTAGGAGAGGCGAAAAGATTCCGTTCATTTGCTTTTTTCTCCGCAGCTCTTTGACGTCTACCGGCGTGATACGCGGCAGTTCCGCGGACTCAAATCGTTTCATCAATCCGGCAAAACCATACTTTCCGGTCTGCGCATTATAAAAAGATTCCACCGAAGGCGTCGCGCTGCCCAATACCACCTTTGCGCCGTACATGGTAGCCAGCATAATGGCGGCATTGCGCGCCTGATAGCGGGGCGCCGGATCCTGTTGCTTGTAACCCGGATCGTGTTCCTCGTCGACAATCACCAATCCCAAGTCCCGGAAAGGCAAAAAGACCGAGGAACGGACGCCGAGGATAACCTGAAATCCGTTTTCGTTCAAAAGATTATTCCAGATTTCAACCCGTTCGTTGTTATTTATCCCCGAATGATAAACGCCTAACGTATCTCCGAAAAACCGGATCAGCCGGTCGGCAAGATGCGTCGTTAAGGCTATTTCCGGAAGCAGGTACAAGACTTGCCGGTTTGATTTTAAAGTGTCCCGGATAAGATGCGTGTAAATTTCGGTTTTCCCCGAAGAAGTCACGCCGTATAAAAGGCACACGTCTTTTTGACGGAAGCTGTCGACAATCCTGTCATAGGCTTGTTGTTGCAGTGGATTCAACGTATGCAGCGGCTTTTGTTCGCCGGTGTATGTCCGCAGCCGGCTGACGGGTTTGTCGTACGTTTCCAGGATGCCTTTTTCCCTTAATCCGTTGAACGCCGCTTCGCTTGCCCGGCTTGCCCGAAGCAATTCTTTCCTGGAAACTTCTCCGGCAACAGTTTCCGACGGTTGGGTTATTTGTAGAAAAGCCGACAGCAAACGTTCCTGCCTGGCGGCGCGTTTCACTTTTTCAAAAGCCCCGGGCAGGGCAGCGCCGGACGAATACGGAGAAGCCAACCGCACATAAATCTCTTTCCGTTCGGAATAAGCATGGGTGGTTTCCGAACGAAAACCGGCAGGAAGAACCGCCTTATAAACTTCCCCCAACTTGCAGAAATAATACCGGGAAATCCATTCCCACAAGCGTAATTGCGCACTCCGGACAACCGGTTGTGAACTTTCCACCGCGAGTACCGGTTTAATACGAAGGGACGCCTCCGGAGGCATCTCCCGGATTTGCGCCACAATTCCCGAATACTGTTTGGTTTTTCCGAAAGAAACCCGGACCAGGCTCCCTTTAAAAATTTGTGCCTCCATTTCTGAAGGCACAAGATACGTAAATGTATTAGACAGAGGTACAGGTAATATGACTTCTATATACATTTAGAAAAAATAAGCGGCGGTAACAGACCACACCCGGGGTTGCGCTTTAATATCGTCTATAATATTCGGAACATGCTGTAAGCCGGGAACTTTCAGTGCGCTGTAGTCTTCCGTCAATCCCAGTTGGTAATTTACGCCGACCTGCAAATGATTCAGCAGTTCTACGCCGAAACCGAAATTCAGCCCCGCCCCGAAAGATTTGGACTCGTACTTGTCTTTCACATCGCCGTCCAAATTGAATTTCGCATACGGTCCGGCGCTAACATATACACCTGCCACATTCATAAAGACTTTTTTGTACTTCAAATTAACCGGAACCAATAAATTGTTTGACTTGTAACTTTTTGCTTCCGTTTGAATCGTTGTTCCCAAGTTTTCAAAAGTTACAGCATTCAACTTAAACCCTTCATTCGAATACAAAACGGCAGCATCAAAACCAAATCCGATGACCGGAACGATAAATTCGACCATCGGTCCCACCTGAAAACCGGTAAGGTTATCCACCTTAAAGTTTTCTTTCAGACGTCCGTCCAAAGACACATTCGATAAATTAACCCCGGCCTTCAAGCCGAACTTCAATTGCGCTTGCGTAGTTACTATTCCTGTGAATAATAATACGATTAAAAAAAATGAACTTTTCTTCATACTGTTGAAATTTATTTATAAAACTAAAGATGCATTGTTATCAGGCCCTGACAAGCCCGGTTCTTTTCTTTTTTTGTTATTCGCCCTAAAATTAAGGATACATAATTTCAATTAACAAAATTTTCAGGGGCAAATTTACATGAAATTTTTCAATATGCACACAGATAAGTACCACTATTTTATAAAATTCGCGTCGGTCGACCCGGGATCCGTCGCATCTTTGAGCTTATAGGTCATTGAATTTTTATGGATTGTAGTCAGGTAGCCGTATTTGAAAATCAAGGGCGAACGGTTTTTATTCAGAAGGTATTTTTTCCGGATATTGTAGGTGCTGTAATGTTTCATAAGGCCCAGATACGAATTGACGGACGAGCATATAAACGTCAAATCCTTTTTGTTCGGTATCTTGCGGCCAAGCAATGAATCGATTCGCAGAAGGGTTTTGGAAAACTTCTTTTTGGTACGGTTGCCGATATAAATCCGGTGCGGTTTGATATAGGCGCCGAGGAAAGCGAACCCTTTGCCGTAGTGTTGCAAATGAATTTTATTCGGATGCAAAGTCAGTGCGCAATGCTCCCGAAGATAAATGGCTATTTTTTCTTTCGTTTGCAGTAAAAATTGTTTGTCGGGATGAATCAACACAAAGTCGTCGACATAACGCCCGTAATACTCTATGTGCAATTCTTCTTTTA
>JAIRSN010000198.1 GCA_031255425.1 Dysgonamonadaceae bacterium | reverse complement strand
CGTGAACGCAACGAAGAGCATTTTCAATTCCTGCTCAATGTAAATAATTTGTTGGCAATGCATCCCACGGTTGTCGGCACCGTTTCTTCGCTGATGCCGGAGTTTACCGAACTCCTCGGCAAGGAAGGACACTTAGTCGACGCCATCCAATGGAGCGCCTACACCAAAAAGATTTTCGCCGCCGACAAGCGCGACCTCAAGAAAGCGGTCATCCGGACCATTCCGGATCAGGTGTTCGCGGGCGTGCCGGTCACGGTGATGCCGGAGGTTTTCTTCGAAGGCGAACAATTGGTCTTTGCGGAAGATTACGAGGTTACGTATAAGGATAATCATCAGCCGGGTACGGCGGCGCTTATCATGCACGGCAAGGGTGCGTACAAGGGGAAGAAAAGCGTTAGTTTTAATATTGTGGAAACCGGCGGCGCAGCCGCCAACCCGGAGGGTTGAATGTGAGTAACCCCGGGTGCAAACCCGGGGAGAACATGCCCCTCCTACACACCGCGTATATTATTCAACCCGTTCCGGGTTGTGTGGATGAGTGGGGTTCCTCTGCCCCGGGCTTTCGCCCGGGGTTACTTGTATTCAACCCTGCGGGTTGGCGGCGCAGCCTCTTTTACTTTTTTAATGAAGCAATAAAGAACCTTAAATCCAGTTGAAAACACGGTTTTGCGCAGCATCATTGATGTAACATTTTTGCGCACATTTGCAACATTTTTTACAGCCGGAACGAACCGAACCCCATACTTTTGCCTCATATTCTATATTTAATTTCATGAAAAGAATAATTTCAACTATTAAATGTCTGGTTGCCGCAATATACTTGTTGTTGCTTTTGCCGTCGGTTGGTTTTTCCCAAACTTTGACGGCATATTTTCCTGTGGATTTGACTGCCGACGGTACAAAAATTACCGAAACGGTTGCAAACAAATCGTTTACAGTTGAAAATGTAAGACCTATTAGGGAAAACGTAGCGGGCGCTGTCGGGCAGGCATTGCGTTTCGACGGTTATTCTACCTGTATCACCGGACAATTCGATTCCCAAAATTTGAGCAATCAAGCTATTTCCGCCGAAATCTGGATAGCAGTCGAAAATTACCCGATGACTGAATATAAATATCGGTTACTGTTTTCTTTCCGTGTCCTAATGCTGCGGAAATTGTTTCCTTTGGAATCTCCAATTCTGCCGCTAAAGTAGCTCATGTATGGCGCATCACGTAAGAGGTAAGGTTAGGGATGTTTAAACTCTCGCCTATAGCATTAAGTCCCCGTTTGATAATTACTTTTTCTCCCTTTTTGGTTGTGACAAGTTGTCCATTCAATTTCTTCAAAAAATTACCGACCGTTGAAAACTGTTCCTCGAAAATAAGAAAATGATTTTGGCCTTTGAATTGCTTCAGAAGTGGAAGCATCTCCGGTTCCAGCCGGATAGAGTAAAGCCGTTTAGTTTTACTTCGCCGGTAGCCGACCCGGTCAGCGACTATATCATCTAATGAAAATAAATCGACGGCGTTGATTCCGACCAAAAAAAACATCAACTTAGCGACGTCACGCGCCCAGTTTTCCGATTCGGTTCCTTCGAAAGCGAATACCTTCCGCAGTCCATCGACGCCGATCGCCCGGTGTTCGGTTTCTTCTTTCTTGATTTTGAACTTCCGGAATGGGTAGTACTGCAAACCGACAACATCATTATCAATGGCGTTGTTATAGACAGCACGGATACTGCGGAAATCTATAGCGATGGTATTAACGGAATTTCCTTTTTCTTGTAAATGTTTTTCAAAGTTCTGAAGCCAAGTCCTGTCAATATCTTCAAAAAAGAGAGTAGCAGAAGTATATCGTTGTATTTTGCGAAGTGTATTTTCATAGATTTCTTTGGTTCTGCCGGATTGGGTACCAGTGAAAGTTGCAAAATATTGCAAAAAAGATGGAGTTTGCTTTTCGCCGGCAAGGAACAATTCTTTGAATTTAGCCGGCTGCATGTTTTTAATTCCTTTTTTGTTTAAATCATAAAGCAGATCCTCGGCATGTTCAATTTCTTTCAGTAATATCGAATTGTTCCGTCTGTATTTTTCCCGGGATTCTTTATTTTTCAGCGAAAAATAAGTATCTTCGTCCCATTCTTCGGGGAGCGCAAACATCGACATAGCAACGTATGCCGATTTTGTTCCGGAAGTAAACCGTAATTTTACCGGATGCCTGCCGGCATTGTTCTTGCTCCGCATATCTAGTATTATTTTGACGTACATATTTTCCTGCAAAAAAAATGCAAAATTATATCAACAAGGATAGGCAAAAATCGGCGAAAATCGCAAATAAGATGAAAGGAAATATTTAAAATCAAAACCCGCCAAAACTGCAACTTTCAGATTTGGCGGGTTTTACGGTTAGTCGGGGTGAGACGATTCGAACGTCCGACCACACGCCCCCCAGACGCGTACTCTAACCGGGCTGAGCTACACCCCGAAACTTTTTGGGATTGCAAAGGTAATTGATTTTTTTAAATTTGCAAAAAGAAAATTCATCCGTACCCAGAATGTGACAGCACAAGTTCTTACCGGCAGGAATGAAAACGTGAATTTGCTTAAAATTTTAATGTATTCGCCCTGTTTTCAAGGGTTTTTGTTAATTATGATTTAAGTTGATATATATACGGTTAAATTTGTCAAATTTAACACATGAAAAATCCCTTTTAGTACGTTATTTGTATATACATCGTGAAAGTGAATTGCTGGAACAATTATTTAACTAACATAAAAAAAATATGAAAATGAATAGAAAATTGTTATTTGGATTCGTGCTTGTAAGCCTTTTAAGTGCAGGAATTGCAGTTGGAACGTATGCTTATTTAAACAAAAATGACAATGTGTCTGTTTCGAGTGAATTTCGTCAGACCGGTTTTTATCCTGTCAGTTACAGTGCGGTAGCGGCTGAAAACACCGACTTTACGTTGGCTGCCGAGCGGAGTGTGAATGCGGTAGTGCATATCAAATCGGTGGTTAAGCCTACTCAAAGGGAAAACAACAGAGGATTTATCAACCCTTTTGTCGATCCGTATGAATTCTTTTTTGGCGGCCAGAATCCGCAGGCGCAGAAGCGGCCCCGTGTCGGATTCGGTTCGGGTGTTATTGTTTCGACGGACGGATATATCGTGACGAACAATCATGTGATTGAAGGTGCGGACGAAATCGAACTGACTACAAACGACGACCAGACATACACGGCGAAACTGATCGGAGGCGACGAATCGACCGACATCGCGTTATTGAAAATTGAAGGAAAGGATTTTCCGGTTATCCCCTTTGGCGACTCGGACGCATTGAGAATCGGCGAATGGGTGCTGGCGGTAGGAAATCCTTTCAACCTGACGTCCACCGTCACGGCAGGCATTGTGAGCGCGAAAGGTCGCGGGAGCGTATTCCCTGCCTATGGCGATCCTTACAGGGTTCGTCCGCAGGATAAGGTAGAGTCCTTTATCCAGACGGATGCGGCTGTAAATCCCGGAAATAGCGGCGGCGCCCTCGTAAATACCAGAGGTGAACTGGTCGGTATCAATACCGCTATTTATTCGGAAACGGGAAATTTCGTGGGGTATTCCTTTGCAGTACCTATCAGCATCGTCAAAAAAGTGGTTTCGGATATAAAACAATACGGTATCGTACAACGGGCTTTGTTGGGAGTGAATATCAGGGAATTATCCTATTTGAAAGAACAAGATCCCGATACGTACAACAAATTGAAAGTCCATGAAGGCGTGTATGTAAGCGAATTTTCATCCAACAGTTCGGCACAAAAAGCGGGAATGAAATCGGGGGATGTAATCACGGCGATCAATGGAGTCAAAGTAAAAAATTATCAGGAACTGAGGGCACAAATCAGCCGGTACAGTCCCGGAAACGTCGTAGAAGTTCAAGTACAAAGAGGCGACGAAGTAAAGAAATACAAAGTCGAATTGAAAAACGACCAGGGAACAACCGATATAGTTAAAAACCGATCCGTAGCCGAAATCTTGGGCGCTTCGTTCAAACAGTTATCGCCCGAAACCCAGAAAAGAGTCGGCATCAACTACGGCATTGAAGTAACGGATATTACCAATGGAAAAATGAAAGAAACCGGTATCAAAAACGGCTTCATCATCCTTACCGCCAACGATACAAAACTCGATTCGCCGGAAACTTTCACGAAAATAGTAGAGGCAATATTGAAACAAGATCCGGACGAAAGGGGTTTATATATTAGAGGGTTATATCCGAACGACAGGGTACGGTTTTACGCTATTGATTTGAATAGCTGATTAATTGAAATTATAAAAAAATTAGTTAACTTTGCAGCTAATTTTTCTCATAGTTAAAAAAATTGAATGAGACAGTTAAAAATTACAAAGTCAATTACCAATCGGGAAAGCGCTTCGCTGGATAAGTATCTTCAAGAAATCGGACGGGAAGACCTTATCACAGTGGAAGAAGAAGTCGAATTGGCGCAGGCCATCAAAAGAGGCGACCGTATTGCATTGGAAAAATTGACGCGCGCTAATCTTCGGTTCGTTGTATCGGTAGCCAAACAGTATCAAAATCAAGGGTTGAGCCTTCCGGATTTAATCAATGAAGGCAACCTGGGTTTGATCAAAGCCGCCGAGAAATTTGATGAAACGCGTGGATTCAAATTTATTTCCTATGCCGTATGGTGGATCCGGCAATCTATTTTGCAAGCCTTGGCCGAACAGTCGAGAATTGTTCGTTTACCGTTGAATCAGGTAGGTTCTCTGAACAAGATTACCAAAGCCTTTTCAAAATTTGAACAGGAACATGAACGACGTCCTTCGGCAGAAGAACTTGCCAATGAATTGGACATTCCGGTAGAGAAGATTTCAGACACGCTGAAAGTCTCCGGACGGCACATTTCGGTAGATGCTCCTTTTGTAGAAGGCGAAGACAACAGCCTGTTGGACGTGCTTGTCAACGAAGACGCCCCGGTCGCCGACCGCTCGCTGATGAATGAATCCCTTTCGAAAGAAATCAACAGGGCTTTATCCACTTTAAGCGAACGGGAAAGAGACATTATCAAGATGTTTTTCGGTATCGGGCGCCAAGAAATGACGCTGGAAGAAATTGGTGATGAGTTTGGATTGACACGTGAACGTGTGAGGCAAATTAAAGAAAAAGCAATCAGAAGATTGAAACAAAGTAACAAAAACGATTTGTTAAAGAGCTATTTAGGTTAAAAACAACCGCTCAAAGAAAACTCCCCTGCGAATGAAAAAGGGAAAAAGCTCCTGAGGGATTCCTCCGGAGCTTTTTAGTTCTATTTTGCGATCAATAGTTTAGGCGTTGAAAAAATATTGTAACTTTGTCGCTTCGTTCTATGAAGATTTGTTAATGGAATTGATTATCAGTAAATACAGTTATATAAACAATCCGCTCGTTTCGGTGAATGGAAAGCCCTTTGCTACGATTAACGAACCGGAAAAAGGGAAATTTCTGACCGCTCTTTACCGGAAATTAAACCTTGATTATCCCAAATTTTTCAAAATGGATACGCTTTCCAAACTCGCTTTTCTGGCCTCCGAATTGATTCTGAAAGACAGCGAACAGCGCTTCGTTCCAAGAGAAGACGGAGCCATCATCTGTTTCAACCGGAGTTCGTCGCTGGAAGCCGACACCTTATTTCAATCGTCCTTGGCGGAAGACCACTTTTTCCCCAGTCCTTCGATTTTTGTATACACGTTGCCGAATATTGCGACAGGAGAAATGGCGATCCGGAATAAATTCCTTGGGGAAACGGCTTTCTATCTTTCCGAAAAATGCGATCCGGAACAGATTTTTAGAACCGTAAATGTTGCTTTTCAAAATAATAAGATTAATTTTGCACTCGTTTCGTGGGTAGAATCCGTTGAAGCAGCTTGCGTAACCCTTATGCTATTGGTAGAGAAAAAGACAGGGAAACACGCAATTCCTTTCTCGATAAGACATATTGTTGAACTTTTTAATAATAGATTATGAAAAAAATCATTTTTACAGGAACCTTTCTTTTGGGATTATTGGTATGTATTCAACCGCTTAAACCTCAAGGACAAGCCTCAGGGAAACATCTTTTTTCCGAATTAGGCGGTCCCGGCGTGATATTTTCCGCCAACTTCGACAGCCGATTTAAAAATAACGAGAGATTGGGACTCGGGTACCGCGTGGGACTGGGATTCGGCATCGGTGAATTCACGGAATGGACGACCTACGGTCCTCCCGATGATTATTACCTCGGATATAATTCATACACACGGACCTATTATACCATACCCGCCGGATTGAACTATATTTTTGGGAAAAACCATTCGCCACATACGTTTGAAATAGGAGCGGGCGCTACGTTTTTAACCCGCAAACTCAGTATTTTTTATTACGACCGTAAAAAATCGGGACACGTAATCGGGCATTTTCAATTTATGTATCGCCGGATACCTGTAAATGGCGGTTTTACATTCAGAATCGGATTTACGCCCATTATCGGAACTTCCGGCGATTTATTCCCTTTCCCGGCAGTTGGATTCGGATATGCTTTTTAACAATAACAGATAGAAATTGATTACAAATGAATGAGTTGATTTTAACATTAAAGAAAGAAATTATCGAAGTATTAAACTTAGAGGATCTTAAACCGGAAGACATACTCGACGATGCACCGCTTTTTGGCGAGGGTCTCGGACTGGATTCTATTGATGCCTTGGAATTGATTGTTCTCATGGAAAAAAATTATGGGATCAAATTGAACGATCCGGCGCAGGGCCGGGATGTTTTCCGTTCTATTCGGGTAATGGCCGGCTATATTCAAGCCAACCGGGTCAAATAAACTCACATGCAAAAGGAAATTTTTGTTACGGGCGCCGGTATTGTCTCTGCAACAGGAATTAATAAGCAAGAAACATTATTTGCTTTACAGGAAAACCGTACCGGAATTGCGCCGATTCGCCACCTGAAAACAGCTCATGTTGAATTTCCGGCAGGAGAAGTCAAGCGGAGCAACGAGGAGTTGTGCCGTATGTTGTGTATTCCCGAAACGGAAATCACGACGCGCACCTCGTTGCTGGGAATGGTGGCGGTACGGGAAGCCTTGGCGCAGGCGTCGCTGCTCCGGAAAGACGGGTTGCGAATCGCGCTTATCTCAGGCACGACCGTGGGCGGAATGGACAAAAGCGAACAATATTACCTTGATTTTCTGGAGAATGACACGAAGAATGCCTACATCGCTACCCACGATTGCGGCGCCTGTACGGAAATGATCGCCGATTATTTTGGGCTTTTTTCATTGGTCGAAACGATTTCAACTGCCTGTTCTTCCGCCGCCAATGCAATTATGACGGGCGCGATGCTGCTGCGCGAGGGAAAAGCGGATGTGGTGGTTGCCGGTGGTTGCGAATGTATCACCAAATTTCATTTGAACGGGTTTAATACCCTGATGATATTGGACCGGGAATTGTGTAAGCCGTTCGATGCGCACCGCGCCGGGTTGAACCTCGGAGAAGGAGCGGGCTACCTGGTTTTGGAAACCCGGGAATCGGCACAAAAACGCAACGCGAACCCCTTGGGACGCCTTTCCGGCTATGCCAATACGTCGGACGCTTTTCATCAAACCGCCTCTTCGCCGGAGGGGGAAGGCGCTTTTCTTTCGATGCGCAAGGCGCTGGAAGAAGCGCAGTTGAACCCGGAAGATATTAGCTACATCAATGCGCACGGAACGGGAACGGAAAACAATGACCTGAGCGAAGGCATCGCCATACAACGTGTCTTCGGAGATAAAATACCTCCCGTCTCGTCGACCAAATCGTTTACGGGACATACGACAAGCGCTGCCGGAGGCGTGGAAGCGGTGATTTCGCTGTTGGCTTTGCAACATCATTTTATTCCGGTCAACCTGAATTTTTCTACTCCCATGAGTGAATTGCCTTTTATTCCCGTAACGGAAAAAAAGCCCGCTGCACCCTTGTCGCATGTCTTATCCAATTCTTTTGGCTTCGGAGGAAACGATACCTCCCTCATCTTTTCAAAAATATAGCGCAACATGGCGAAAAAAGAAGTGTATATATGGGCTGCCGGGCAAATTTCCGTCCAATCTCCTCTGAGCGAAGCGTGGATGACCGAGCCGCTCTGCTACCGGGAACCGTATGTGCAAGCCATTGATCCGGATTACAAACAATATTTTGCGCCGAACACCTTGCGCCGGCTGGGGAAGATTTTGAGGCGGGCGCTGCTCACCTCCCGCCGCGTCATGGAGGAAACCGGCATCGCCTGTCCCGATGCGATTATTACCGCTACCGGCTTGGGTTGCATCGAGAACACCGAAATTTTTCTGGATGCGTTGATCCGTGAAGGGGAAGAATTGCTGAAGCCGACGCATTTCATGCAGTCCACACACAACACCATCGGTTCGCTCATCGCGATCGACAGTTCCTGCCACGGCTACAACACGACCTATGCGCACAAAGGAATTTCCTTCGAATGTGCCTTGTCGGACGCTTTCCTGCAACTGAGTAACGGACGGATCGCCACCGCCCTGACCGGCGCCCACGACGAGATGACGCCGGACTATTTCGTTCTACTAAAACGCATGGGGTATTTAGGGCACGCGCCCAACGGATTCAGTGGCGAAACCGCTGTCAGCCTGTTATTGGGCGGGCATAAAAGGGAAAACGCCCTTTGCCGGTTGCAGGGAATCGAGTTCCTGTACCGCCCGGAGAAAGACGATTTGCAACAATCCCTCGGACGCCTTTTGCAGCAGTCCCAATGCCGCATGGAAGATATTGACGCCGTGATGACCGGCTACAACGGGCAGGAAGCGAACGACCGTGTTTATACGGAAAACTGTGCGCGCCTGTTTCCGGGCAAACGCTTGCTTCATTACAAACACTTGTTCGGAGAGTCGTACACCGCTTCCGGGCTGGGTGTGTATGCCGCTGCCGCCTGCCTCGGCAGGCAATCCATTCCGGCGCACCTTTTCTTTCACCCAGGAAACAGGGAACAACAGGGTGTAAGGCATCTCCTGTTTTACAATCAGTTTGAGAATAAAAACCATTCATTTATACTTTTATCGGCATGTGGAAAATAGTTTTATTATCAATTATACAATGCCTGTTCCTGTCGGGCGGACAAGTCTTTTTGAAACTCGCCATGAACCGTATCGACCGGTTCCGCTGGACGGGCGCCTTCCTCCGGGAACAGTTGGCAAACGGGTGGTTGCTGGCTTCGGGCGTCAGCATGATCGCCGCCACCTTCCTCTGGATGTACATTCTCAAGCATTTCGATTTATCAATCGCGTATCCGCTGACGAGCATCGGCTACCTGTTTGGGATGTTAGCCGGCGTTTTTATCTTTCACGAAACCGTTCCGGTGACCCGCTGGATAGGACTTCTGCTGGTTGTCGGCGGAATCTGTTTAATCGTAAAACAATAACAATTACCATGAATAAAAAATTTCTTTTCCTGCTTGCCGCCGGATTCTTTTGCTACCTGAGTTTGCAGGCGCAACCGTTTGTTCCGGCAACAAAAGAACAGCAACGGCTTATGTCGGAGAAAATAACGGCTGCTTCCCTGAAGATGGAAAGTTTGACCTGCGATTTCGAACAGACCAAAGAGCTTGCCCTGCTGGATGAAAAAATGATTTCGAAAGGGAAAATGTATTACCGGCAGGACGGTTGCCTGCGCTGGGAGTATCTTTCGCCCTACGTTTACACGTTTATATTGAACGATAAAAAGATTTTGATGCAGACCGGGAAAAGCCGGAACGTGGTGGACATCCGTTCGAACCGCCTGTTTCAGGAAGTGGTCAAAATCATGATGAACAGCATCAACGGAAACAGCCTGACGGATACGAAAAGTTTCCGGCCGGCTTATTATTGGGGGGAAAAAGAATGGAAAATCGTCCTCGTTCCGCTCCAGAAGGAACTGAAGAAAATGTTCGCTTCCATCGAATTGACCTTGAACGTCAACGATTATTCCGTCGATACCATCCGAATGAACGAACCGAACGGTGATACGACCACGATTCGTTTGTCGGGAAAACAATTCAATCCGAAGATTCAGGATGAGAAATTTGCTGTTGATTAGCCTGTCCGCCTGGCTGCTGGCTTCTTGCAGTCCGCTCCGCGATTTTCCGGAAAACGACGCTCATCCGTTGTTTGATACGGAAAAAACGTCGCGCTACCGGTTGTTGATCCGGGTGAAACAAGCGGAAATAACCGGCATAATGGTCCTGAAATACACCGCCGGCGAATGGCGGGGCAGCCTGATGAACGAATTTGGCGTCAAGACGTTCGATTGGGTCGCGTCGAAAGGGAAATGCCGGTTGCAGAACGTGCTTCCGTTTCTGGACAAGTGGTACATCCGCCGGACGATTGCTTCCGATTTAACTTTCCTGCTCGGGGACGCCGGACGGGGAAAACCGGTCAAGGGGAAAAGCCTCGAACCGTTTCCGGATGGCGGATTTCTGTTGAAAAATGAAAAACGGCACATCGAATATTTATTTCAACCGGTCGAAAAATGAAACTGATCCATGATTTTTACCAAATAGAACCCGCCGGCGGGGAAGAGGCGGCGGGCGAATACACCCTCGCGCTGAACAAATCGCATTTCATCTACCGCGTGCATTTCCAAGGCAACCCGGTGACGCCGGGCGTCTGCATCATCCTGCTTTGTAAGGAATTGATGGAACTTCGTTTCGGGAAATCATTTTTCCTGAAAAGCCTGTCGAATGTGAAGTTTTTGTCGGTTATCGACCCGCGGGTGACAGACCGGATACAGGTGTCGTTTCCCAAAATCGTTGCGGTCGACGACGGGTACAAGTGCTCGGCGCTGGTTTACCGGCAGTCCGAAACGTTTGCGAAACTGAGTTTTTACCTGCAATTTGCCGGCAACGAATCTCCAATGTAAAATGGAACAATCGCTCGAAAACGAAATGAAACGCCTGCGCGTTTGCGTCATCATCCCCACGTACAACAACAGCCGGTTTTTGCCGTTCGTCCTGGACGCAGTCTTGGCTTGCACCTCGTCTGTGATTGTGGTCGACGATGGCTCTACGGACGAAACGGAGGCGGTGTTGGCGCGCTGCCAACCGTCGGTGGAGCGGGTTTCTTACCGCAAAAACAGGGGAAAAGGCTATGCCCTCGCCCGCGGGTTCGACCGGGCGGAAGCCTTGGGATTCCGTTACGCCGTCACGCTGGACTCGGACGGGCAACATTCGGCAGACGATTTGCTCCTGTTCGTCGAAACGCTGAAAAAGCATCCGCGGGCGATGATTATCGGAAGCCGTTGCTTGCAGCAGGAAAATATGCCGAAGAAAAACACCTTTGCCAACCGCTTTTCTAACTTCTGGTTCACGCTGCAAACCGGAAGGATTTTGCCGGACACGCAAACCGGTTACCGCCTTTACCCGCTGGGGGAAATGCGCGGGATGCGTCCGTTCACGTCGCGGTATGAGGCCGAATTGGAGTTGCTGGTGCGTGCCGCGTGGCGAAATATTCCCCTGATTCCGATCCCCATCCGGGTGTATTATCCTCCCGAAAAGGAGCGGGTCACCCATTTCCGTCCCGCTGCGGACTTCCTGCGCATCAGCCTGTTGAATACTTGCTTTGTGTTTTTGGCTGTTTTCTACGGTTATCCTTCGCGCTTGATCCGCGCCGTCGTTTCATTTGGAGTTTTAAAGATATAATTGTACCTTTACGCCCGATTTAAAAAAGTCTCCGTAGCTCAGTTGGTAGAGCAAATGACTCTTAATCATTGGGTCCAGGGTTCGAGCCCCTGCGGGGACACAAGGGAAATCGCCAAGCAAATTCAAATGAAGCACTTGGCGGTTTTTTATTTTAAAGAAATTGTAATATCTACTTGGCTATCGACCTTGTTTTGTTATTAAAATCAGGTAAAAATGAGGTAAATGAATTCGCCGGAAGGTTTACGGGATCTTCCGCAACTCAGGTCTCTGACAAAATGTAATTTGCGCGGGCT